>JAHJRI010000020.1 GCA_018830885.1 bacterium
GATGATGAAAAAGTATTTCTAAAACAAGTGGCGGACCTTTTCGGGTTTGAAAAAACCTATTACCTGGAGCTTATGCGTTGGGCGGAAGAGGGGTTGCAGTGGAAAAACTCCCAGCAGGATCTGGTTGCCGGAGGCGAGAAGATTGAAAATTTTCAGGTTTCGCTGGGACAACTGAACTCAGAACAGCGTAAATGGTATGCGCAAGCACTGATTGCCACGATCATGCTGGATGGTGCCATTGATGAGATGGAATTGAGCTTTCTCAAAGCGGCCGTATCCTTTGTTGACAACCGGAAGGATCAGATGGAACTGATGGGGTATGTGCGCAACAAGATGGCGCCACCGCTGAAAAACCCGCCTGCAATGCCTGAGTCTGTGCTGGTCTATATTTTTGTTGAGATCATTCGTATCGTCTCAGCGGACGAGACACTTTCCTATGCCGAACAAGCCCATCTCAAGCAGATCTCGGATCTTTGCGGTTTCAAAGCAGACCAGTTCGAGAAATGCATCGCCTGGTGCAATCGCGGGATCTCCTGGATGCAGAATAAGAATCCGCTGATCACCAACTGCAAAATTATTGCAAAGCGCCAGCCGGCTACCCTGGCTGGCGGTGGCATGGAACAGAACGCTGAAAACAATTCACTGCTGGATCGTGAGTTCAGCTGTTTTGTCTGTGAATCAAAGCAAAAGGTCAGGGCATATCAGCTGAAACCGCACACCCAGGAACCCAACCGAAATATATTTGGTATCACCGCTTATCTGGAAAGCCTGGAAGGTCATGACTATGTTGATTTCAACAAAATCCGGGTAATTACCTGCCCGACCTGCCTGTTCTCCAGTATCAACAAGGATCTGTTCAAGAAGAGCGAAAAGGACAAGATTCCGGATATTTTAAACAATCGGAATTTCAGAAGCGCCTGGATCAAGGATATCAAAAACAGGAAGTCAAAACTGGGAGGGAAACTGGATGAGCTTTTTTCGATCCATCGTTCCATGGAAACGGTATCCAAATCCTATCAGCTGGCAATCCAGGCCGCCGATTTGCTGGGCGCGGCCAATAATGACGAATCCCAGAAGTGGCAAGCGGTGACCCTGCTGATGACGCTGGCTGAAATTCAGATGAACGATGGGAATGCTGAAATGGCCGAGTCGACACTGGGGAAAGCCAGGGAGCGGGCGAATAATCTGTTTAAAAATGCGGTCAACGTATCCATTTCATTCAAAGCGGCCCGTCTGCTTCTGTTTATCGGTCTTTATCAGGACGATGTCCGCACGGCAGGAACCTATCTGGACTTTCTCAGGGAGTACATGCTGGAAAAATCGGATGGCTTGTCGGCGGCGGATCAGGGGGTGTTGAAGAAGATATACGGGGAAGCCAGAAAAGTGATTGAAGATCGGTCCGAATATACCAAAGACCAGCTGGTGGGTTTCCACAAAAATATCTAGACACACCGGAAGCTTATATTGCCTGTTGGATAGACCTTTATCCCCTTTTTCAGTGAAATATGGTTGTCCTTATGGCCTCGTTTTTTTATACTGTCTTTTGTGGCTGAAACAACCGGTGATGAATATTGTGTAAAACCCCAAAGGTTTTCTGTTTGCTTGCCCGCCATTGAAAATTGGAAAATTCTTTCCTGAGACATTATCGTTGTCGTTAAACATTCAATAGACTGAAGAAAGGATAACGAGTCAGCAGCTGTCTTGCAGTGTATAGAGCCGGTGTTTGCGCTTTTTTGACCATATTACCTATTTCCTGTCGGATGTAAGTGCCGTGTCCCATTGGACGGGTTACCAGAACCTGTTCCAGGGGGCGCCTGTGCTCATCATCAAACGTCCGAACTGACATAACGATTAAGCTATTTTGGATGACCCATGTTTAAGTCAATAAAAAGTAAAGTGGATTTCGCCCAGATGGAAGAAGCAGTGCTGAATTTTTGGGATGAAAATCGGATATTTGAAAAATCGGTAGAGGAATTGTCGGATCAAAACACTTTCTTTTTTTATGATGGGCCGCCTTTTGCCACCGGTCTTCCTCACTACGGGCATTTAATTGCCAGTACCATCAAGGATGTCGTCCCCCGCTTTCACACCATGCTGGGGAAGAAGATCGAACGACGCTTCGGTTGGGACTGCCATGGTCTGCCGGTGGAATTCGAGGTTGAAAAAGAACTCGGGCTGAATGGGTCTGCCGATATTGAGGCTTATGGCGTGGGGAAGTTCAACGAAAAGTGTCGCAGCATTGTTCTCCGCTACAGTAACGAGTGGAAACGGACCATTCGGCGACTGGGCAGATGGGTAGACATGGAAAACGACTATAAAACCATGGAAGTCAATTTCATGGAGTCCATCTGGTGGGTATTTAAAACGCTCTGGGACAAAGAACTGATCTATGTCAGCAAGAAGGTGGTGGCGTTCAGCCCCCGTCTCAGCACACCGCTGTCCAATTTTGAGGTCAATCTGGGATATAAGGATACCCAGGATCCATCGGTAACCATTAAGTTCAAAGCCCTGGATGAACCAGACACCTATTTCCTGGCCTGGACCACCACCCCCTGGA
>JAHJRI010000242.1 GCA_018830885.1 bacterium
TCGATATATTGATAACGCATACCTGTTTCTCCTTGTTCAATATCGTTCACTTAATAGGCTTTTCTCAATTGTCAGAGCACCATGGGGCTTTCATTGCAAGAACCTTGGAAGCCATGGATGGCTTCCCGGAGCTCCAGGATGGATTTACACGTTTCTTGAAATGAGATCCCTTTGGCGTGAAACAGTTTTAAGTTAACGACATTGTCTCCTTATTGCTTATTGGGTATGGATCCCGGACGGGTCCATGGTGTCTTCTCGAAAACCCGCCGGGCGACCGGTGTTCTGTCCGGCGGGGATACCATCAACGGCAGGTGTTATTCACCAGTAAAGTTGGGGGCCCGTTTCTCCAGAAAGGCGGTAAATCCTTCCACGCTGTCCTTGGAAGCGGTAACACGGGCACTGCCCTCCTGCTCAACGGCCAGGCCACGATCGATACCTTCGTATTGACCCGCAGACATGGCTTTCAGTACAGCAGACACCGCAATCGGAGGTCGGGCCGCCAGTTTTTCAGCAAAGGCCATGGCGTCCGCCATCAGGGTTTCCGGGGTGGAAATCTGGTTGATGAGACCCAGCTCCAGGGCCTCTTTGGCGCCAACCCGCTTGCTGAAGAGAATCATGTCCAGGGCCCTGGCCTTGCCGATCACATTCATCAGCCGCTGGGTGCCGCCCCAACCGGGAATAATCCCCAGGTTCAGTTCGGTCAGACCGACCAGCGCCTTGGGGGCTTCCACCATGATCCGGAAATGGCAGCAGAGTGCCAGTTCCAGCCCGCCACCCAGGGCAAAGCCGTTGATGGCGGCAATGACCGGTTTCTCAAAACGATCGATTTTGCGCCAGATCTCGCATCCCTTGGGACCCGTCAGGTGTCCATTGGCTGCATCACTGACATCGAAGCCCGCGGAAAAACACTTTTCTCCGGCTCCGGTCAGAATCACCACCCGCACCCCCTTGTCCTTCTCCACATCGGCAATGGCTTTTTCAAAATCAGTGGTGGTTGCCAGGTTCCAGGCATTGGCCGGCGGATGATCGATGGTGAGGATGGCGATGTTCCCTTTCTTTTCTACCTTGATATTTTCATAACTCATTAACTGACTCCATATATTGAATGTTGGGTTTAATGATCGGTATCTATTCAGTTCAATTTCCGTTCAGCCCCGAAGGGTTTGTGTTTCAATTATCGATACTGTCCGTCCTTGATCATCTGGGTGGGCTTGAAAATCTCCTTACCCCATCTGGCTGCCAGGCCTTCCAGGCGTTTGGTCATGTCTGCCGGTTCAATGTTCTTGACCAGCGCCATCGGCCCCATGCCACCGGTTGCATTGACGATCGCCAGGTCGATGTCTTCCAGTTTACAGGCGCCTTCTGCAATGATTTTGGTTGCCTCGTTGACATTCACCACCACCAGATCCATGAGATCAAACTGATCGGTGGCCTTGGACAGATCGATCTCCGGTCGTCCGTTGGACCAGTCAAACAGCCCTTTGCCGGTCTTCTTTCCCAGCTCACCGGCTTCCACCTTGGCCTGGATCACCTTGCCACAGGCGAAATCGGGATGAATGGTTTTGGCAAAATAGAGACTCCCGTGATAGCTGATGTCCAACCCGGTATAGTCCATGGTTTCGTAGGGTCCCATGGGCGCCCCGATGCTCCGCATCACGGCATCAATCTGTTCCGGCTGGATTTTGCCCTCATCCAGGATGGCGTTCAGCAGGACCCCGGCGGGTGCCTGCACCCGGTTGACAATAAAGCCGGCCACATCCTTTTCCACCCGAACCGGAACCTTGGCATTCCTGAGAACAAAATCGTAACCGATCTGCATGGACTCGGCGGATGACTTTTCACCCCGAATCACTTCCACCAGTTTCATCAAGACGGCCGGATTGAAATAGTGCAGACCGATGACTTTCTCCGGTCTTTTGGTGATGGCTGCAATTTCAGTAATCTTCATGGTGGAGGTGTTGGATGCAAAAATCGTGTGGGCCGGCGCCAGCTTATCCATGGCACCAAACGTCTCCTGTTTGAGCGCCATGATTTCCGGCACCGCTTCAATCACCAGATCCGCTTCCCGGACGGCATCCCCCAGCTCGACACAGGGGACCAGCAGTTCACTCCGGATCCTGTCGAACAGACCCTGCTCCACTTTTCCCTTGCTGACCAGTTTTTCCAGACTCTGGTTGATACGGGAGACCCCCTTATCCACAAACTCCTGCTTGATATCCCTCAAAAACACCTTGTATCCGGCCATCAAGGCCACTTCCGCGATGCCGTGGCCCATATCCCCGGCGCCGATAACAGCAATGCTCTTAATATCTTCAATTTTCATCCGTTTTCCTTCCTGAAATGGTTGAAAAAAAAGGACCTCACTAGTCCCCGGTGACACAAACGGTTCAAACCCCGTTGGTTTAAAAAATTAATTCCTTTCTTACCGCCTTCATTCCTGCGTTTCGCCGTTTTTCCTTTATCATTACGATATGTACAATGTCATTTGGTTAAGCCGCTTGCCGAGTGTCTGCGATGGACCTGTTTGAATTGCCTGGAGAAGTTTCTTAGATGATCTGAACGAAGCGAAGCGGCCGCGGGCCCAATTGTTTGAGCAAAGCGAGTTTTGGGCGCTCAGCGAAGCAAGTTTCAGATCATCTTGAAACGGATCCGCAATTGAAACGGGTCCATTGCAGACACGGGATTTAAACCTAAATAAATGGCATTGACTATATGTATCTATTCAGCTTGCTTTCCGTTCAGCCCCGAAGGGTTTGTGTTTCAAGAACCCTGGAAGCCATGGATGGCTTCCAGGAGCTCCAGGAGGATTCATGCGTTTCTTGAAACACAAACCCTTTGGGGCGTATACAGGTGAACAGTTACTACTATGTATAGTAATCAGGCCGCTTGATTGTCAAGGGGAAAACCCTGTAAACAGGGACCCCGGTTAGCTTGGATAGACAATCTGGCCGGTCGTTTTCAGATCGTATCCAGCACTGACATCGAAAAGCGGCTTCAGGGTTTCCACCTTCAGGAGTCCCAGAAAAGACTGGACGGTTTTTTCGAAAAACTTCTCCTTGGGAACCAGCAGGTCAAAGCGCTCCCAGCGCAGCGGCAGGAATTCGAGGTTCAGCAGGGAGGCCACGACGCGGATTCCCGGGCCGGCATCCGCCCTGCCGGACAGGATTTCCAGTCCGACATCCAGGTGTCTCGGCATTTCCCGCTCATAGCCCTGGATCTGCCCGGGCGCCAGCCCCGCTTTTTCCAGTTCCCGGTCGAACAGGAGACGGGTGCCGGTTCCCAGACCCCGGTTGACAATGCGGATACCGCTGCCCCCCAGATCCCCCACCGAACTGATGCCCCTGGGGTTCCCCCTGGCCAGGAGCAGTCCCTGCTCCCGTCTGCAGAAGTTGATCATGGCCGGCATACTCGCAAGTTCGCTGCCGGCGAAATCAAAATTGTACTCTTTTTCATCATCCTGCAGGAGGTGGCTGGCGGCAATGTGGCAGAGCCCCTGCTTCATCGCCCGCAGCCCCCCCATACTCCCCATATTCCCGAAGACGGCTGCAAACTCGGGATAGGTCTGGTTGAACAGGGTTATCACCCGGTCCAGGAGCGGGTCGTTGCTGCCCGCAAGAATCAGCAGGTTCTGGTATCCTGCCGATGGCTGCAGGGTTTTGGGGTAGTTGATGGTGTTGGCTTCGATCCACAGCTCCACCAGGTGCTTGGGAAAGGACCATTTCCCGGTGATTTTGGTCGCCGGCAGCGCTTTTTCGGCCACCAGTGTGTAGACCATTTTCTCATTGACATTGAGAAATTTTGCCACCTCTTTGGTCGAGAGAAGTATCGTCATAGGTCGGTTTGTTTGAATGGTTTATTTACCATGGGCAAAGGCCCGATCAGACTATGATGGATTCGTTGATCCCCATCACACGGATGTCGGTCCGGGGACATTCCCGCCGGATACCGTCGATGAGGGGGTTGATATCCACCGTGGTTGAAATGGGCGGATAGAAGTTGTCCTGGTGATGGGGAATCACGATCTTCGGTTGCATCACCTGGACGTACTCCAGGGCGATCTCGCAGATATTGGTATGCCCCTGCAATGGAATCAGCAGGATGTCGGTCTCCTTGCAGGCCAGCCGTTCCAGCTCGTCCGCCGGTGATCCGCCGCTGCCGAAAAAATGGAGGATCTTGTCCTCGATCACAAACCGCCAGCTCAGCACCTGCCCCTGGGGGTAGTCCCGCAGCATGGGCAGATAGCGGAGCAGGCGGACATTGATCTGTGCCAGGGTCTTCAACACCAGCCAGCGATCGAACTTCACATGCTGGCTGAAAAAAGCCTGGGCATGATAATCGTCGAAATCCACCGAAAAACCGTCCGTGTCCACCACCCGGATCTGTTTCCGTTTCAGTCCCTTGCTGATCAGCGTGTCCGCCGCCACCCGGGAACAGTAGACAATCCCATCACTGTTTCCGGCGATTATCGGCACATCCAGGATGTGGTCAAAATGGCCATGACTGATAAAGATCTGTTCGCCCTCACGGATTTTTTCCGGCCGCAGGTACTGGACTGGCTCTGCAGCCCGATTCCGGCTGAGATACGGATCGATCAGAAAAACGGTGCGGCCGGTTTTGATCCGAAAACCGGCCGTTCCCCACCAGGTAATTTCCATAACCAACACCTCATGTCACTCGGGTCAAATGCAGTCAAACAACCCTAAAGGGGGTACACCTTTCCATGCTGTTTTTGACGTCCTTTGACCGTACACCGAATCCGGTCCGGTTTCAACAGGTATCCTTTGTTTAACCATCAGGTTAGGGGGTAGGGGGTTGAACAAAAAGTACTAGTTTGAATTTGCTGATAAATTCACAGGTTTCCCTTGACACCATATCAGCAAATAACTTATTTTACTATGAATTCGGCACCTCCGACCCCAAAACCGGATCTTTCGGATGTTCCCAAAATTTAACGATGACATAACCGATACCAGACAAACCCGAGAAGACATCCAATCGTATCAAGCCAGGTAATTCAAGCAGTTATCTACAGATATCCGTTGGTCATTTGTCAGCAATGATTGGTTAGAAAACCTTACAGCTGAACTAATTCATTTCAAGTGAATCAAGACGTTGTCACCCCCGGTACCAGGGACGGAATTCTGCGATCCTGATACGATCCCCGGAACCGGTTTTACTTAATTTGTCATCAATGGAGGAAATAAGATGCAAGGGTTGATTCGCATTTCTAAAACCATCACATTAGCACTGGGGATGCTGGCCATGATTTTCGTCGGGCAACTGTCAGCCCAGGAGATCAAAGTCGGTGCCATTATCAATCTGACCGGTCCGGCATCATCCTGGGGTCAGTACCACGCCAAGGGACACCAGGACTATTTCCGGTATGTCAATGAAGTCAAGGGCGGCGTCGCCGGGCACAAGATCAATTTAACCGTCGTGGACAGCGCCTACAAGACAGCAGAGGCAGTCAAGTATGTGAAGAAATTCAGCACCCAGGATAAAATGGACATGCTGGCCACCTGGAGCGCCGGTTCCGGAATTATGGCCAAGCCCCTCATCCAGCGCTACAAGATTCCCAACATCAACTACTCCACCTACCAGGGGATTCTGAAGGATCCGGTCGCATACGCCTACCTTCCCTTCGGAAGCTATATCATGGACTCCTATGCCGTCCTGGAATATATCAAAGGCATTCACAAGGGGCCCAATCCGCCGAAAGTCGGTCTGCTGACGTACAACAACGCCTACGGGAAATCCATTCATGAACCCAGCAAGGAGTATGCGGCCAAAAACAACGTCAACATCGTTGACATCGAGGAATTTCCGCCCAAGGCGCTGGACCTGAACACCGAACTCCTGCGGCTGAAAGATAAAGGGGCCGAGTATATTTTTGTTCAGAACCTGCCGTCGGCGATCCTCATGGCACTGCAGGCAGCAGACAGAGCCAGCTACGATGTGAAGTTCTTCGGTACCTGGACCTCCACCGATCCCGATTTTTTCAAACGGGGCCAAGGCTTGATTCGGGACCGTGTCTATATGCAATTCCCCGGTTGTCTCCCCGGGGATGATGCGCCGGCCATGAAAACCCTGGAAATGCTCTGGGAAAGATACGGCACCGTCTCAAAATTTGATGCCTCCTACTGGGAGGGCGTCGCCATCGCCATGATCATGGAAAGGGCATTTGAACGGGCCTATGAGCGGGACGGCAAGATCAACAGCGAGACCATCAACAATGCGTTGGAGTCTTTCAGAAACGAAGATATGGGCGGTATCGTCCCCAATCTGACCTATACCCCCACCGATCACAGCGGCTCATTCACGGCCAGGATCGTCCAGGTCCATGAAGATGCATCCTACACACCGGTCACCAAGTTCTGGGTGCCGGGCAAGGAAAAAATCACCATTCTGAAATGAAAACGTTTCGCGGTGAACCCAGTATTTTCAAATCCTCATCAGCAGAAGAGCGCCAGGCAGAACTGGCGCTCACCGATCTGACCCTGAAGTTCGGGGGCATCACCGCCCTGAACCGGATCAACCTCAAGGTCAGCACCGGGGAGCTGGTCGGCATCATCGGACCCAACGGTGCCGGAAAAACCAGCCTCTTGAACTGCATGACCGGATACTACAAGCCCCAGAAGGGGCAGATGGTCTTCAACGGCCGGGACGTGACTGGTTTGTCGACCCATCAGCTGACAAAGACCGGGATCGGCCGGACGTTCCAGAACATCGAACTCTTTGCCGGTATGTCGGTACTTTCCAACATGCTGCTGGCCAGGAATCTCCACAGTCACTACAATCTGGCCAAAGCAGCCATCTTCGCCCGCTCGGTCAGGGAGGAGGAGATCCAGCACCGGAAAGTGCTGGAGGAGCTGATCGATTTCCTGGAAATGCAGTCCATCCGCAAGGAACCGGTCGGTTCACTGCCCTACGGCCTGCGGAAACGGGTGGAACTCGGTCGGGCGCTGGCACTGGAGCCCCGTCTCCTGGTCCTGGACGAACCCCTGGCCGGCATGACCCTGGAAGAGAAGGAAGACATGGTCCGGTTTCTGGTCGAGATCAACACGACCTGGAAACAGACGATGGTGCTGGTGGAACATGACATGTCCATCGTTATGGGCATCTGTCAACGGATCGCCGTCCTGGACTTCGGGGTGAAAATCGCCGAGGGAAGCCCCGAACATGTTCAGAATCATCCGGAAGTCATCAAAGCGTACCTGGGTGATTCCGCCCTGATTTAAAAAGAGAACCATATGAATCATCGTCCTGCAACCGCGGCCCTGCAAAAAACCACCGCAGCCGTTGACATCTCCGGTCTGACACTGCCGCAAATGCTGGTCCGGCAGGCCCAGAACGCCGGGAACCAGCAGACTGCCATCCGCGAAAAAGCCTATGGCATCTGGCACCCGTTCAGCTGGTCCGACTACCTGGACTATGCCCGGCAAACGGCGCTGGGACTGAAGGGGTTGGGTCTGAAACGAGGGGACAACGTTGCGCTGGTGGTCGACAACCACCCGGAGTGGCTGTTCAGCGAACTGGGCGTGCAGGCGATGGGCGGTGTCACGGTGAACCTGTTCACGTCGGCTGTGGGCAGGGAGATCGTTTTCGGTATCAATCGGATCTCAGCCCGCCTGGTGATTGTGCAGGACCAGGAACAGGTGGACAAGCTGCTCGAAAACAGGACTGACCTGCCGACGGTCGAGCATGTGGTCTATATCGATCCCACGGGGATGAGCAGCTATCGGGAAGACCCCTGGCTGATCCGCTACAGCGAACTGCTCACACTGGGAAAAGAGAAGGCGGCCACGACGCCGGATCTGTTTTTCACCGAAGTTGAAAAGGGCCGGCCCGGGGATGTGGCCTTGATGATCATGACCTCGGGGACAACCGGTCTGCCCAAGATGGTCATGCTGAGCCACGAGAATTTTACCGATATGGCCTCCAAATGGCTGGAGACGGCCCCCATCCGTCGGGGGGACAACTGGATCTCCATCTCTCCCCCTGCCTGGGTGGTTGACCAGATGTGGGGCGTCGGCATTACCCTGTTCGGTGGACTGGTCATGAACTTTCCCGAAACCGCCGAGACCGTCACCGAGGACTTCAGGGAGATCGGACCCACGGTGATCATCACCTCGTCCCGCTTCTGGGAAGAACTGGCATCCAAGATCCGGGTCAAGATCAACGATGCCGGTGTGATCAAAAAAACCTTCTACCACCTGGCACAGAAGATCGGTCAGGCGGTCATCCAGCGGGAAGAGAAAAAAAGCGGCATTCCCTTCTACCTGTCCTTCCTGAAGTGGCTGGCCACGATCACCGTCTCCAGACCCCTGCTGGACCGGATCGGGTGTCTCGGTTTCAGGGCGGCCTTTACCGGTGGTCATCCCATCAGCCCGGAGGTCATCCGTTTCTTCCGCATCAACGGCCTGAACCTCAAGCAGTGTTACGGCATGACCGAAACCTGCGGCATCTTCCAGGTTCAGCCCGACGGGGAGGTCAAACCGGAGACGGTGGGAAAATCCCTGCCCCGGACAGACATCAACATCACCGACGACCAGGAGGTGCTGGTCTCCAGCAAATCCGTGTTCGTGGGATACTACCAGAACGCGGAAGCAACGGCGGAAGCCCTGGCAGACGGCTGGTTTCACACCGGGGACGCCGGATACCTCGACGATGATGGCCATCTGCTGATTCTGGGCCGCAAACAGGATATCATGCACACGGCCGAAGGCGAAGTCTTCTCCCCGGACTTTATCGAAACCCGGCTCAAATTCAGCCCCTATATCAAGGAAACGGTCATCTGGGGGGAGGGACACGCCTACCTTTCGGCCTTTATCAATATCGATTTTGAAAATGTGGGCAGTTGGGCCGAGGAACGCAAGATTCCCTACACCACCTACCTGGATCTGTCGAAACAGCCGGCAGTGGAGGAACTGATCTGTGAGGAGGTTCGATCTGTCAACCAGAATCTGCCGCCCGCCATGCAGCTGTCCCGCATCATGCTGCTTTACAAGCTGCTGGATGCGGACGACGAAGAACTGACCCGGACCGGCAAGGTGCGGCGCAAATTTGTCGCCGAGCGGTATGCCGAACTGATCGAGGCTCTCTATTCCGAAAAGACCTCCCTGGCTGTCAGGGGACAGGTCAACTACAGGGACGGTACCATCGGAACCATCGAGAGCACTGTCAATATCCTTTCTGTCTCTTAAGGAGTGATGATTATGTCGTTTTTTTTACATCTCCTGGTCAACGGCCTGTCTCTCGGGTTTCTCTATGCCCTGTCGGCACTGGGGTTTGTTATGATCTACAAGGCCAGCAGCGTGCTGAACTTCGCCCACGGGGAACTCCTGGCCACCGGCGCGTTCCTGTTTCTGGTGCTGACCACCTGGGCGGAACTGCCGATTGCGCTGGCCTTCGTCCTGACACTGGCAGGCTCCTTTCTCCTCGGGTTTGTGGTCGAGCGTCTCTTCCTGCGTCCCCTGATCGGTGAGGATCTGATCCAGGTGATCATGCTGACCGTGGGCATGGCAGCCATGTTCAAGGGGCTGCTGCTGTTCATTTTCGGCGGCGACATCCACCAGTATCCGGATTTTCTGCCGGAAGCGTTGATGTTGCAGCTGGGCATCATCCAGATCCCGTCGGTGTACATGGCCACCTTTATCATCGGGATCCTGTTTCTGCTCATGTTCGGATTCTTTTTCAAGTACTCCTCCCAGGGCATCTATATGCGGTCGGTGGCGGATAACCAGACTGCAGCCATGTCCCTGGGCGTGCATGTGCGCCGGGTTTTTGCCCTCTCCTGGGCCATCGCCTTCCTGGTGGCCGCCATGAGCGGCATCGTGCTCGGGATTATCAACGGCATCAACGTGCACGAGTTGAGTGCCATTGGGCTGAAGGTATTTCCGGTGGTGATCCTGGGGGGTCTGGACAGCATCGGGGGCGCGATCCTGGGCGGTGTCATCATCGGTCTGCTGGAGACCTTTACCGGCGGTTACCTCTCCACCTCACTCAGGGAAATCATCCCCTACATCGTGCTGGTGTTTATTCTCATGGTCAAGCCATACGGACTGTTCGGTCTGAAAGAGATCGAACGGGTTTAAAAAAATAAGGAAGCCACTGGGACAGTCACAATGCGAAAACTTCATTTTCATCTGTGTGGTAACTACAAAGAGTCCTACGAAGAAGAACTGACCATTTTCGAAACCGATTTCGGCCGAACCTGGCTGCTGGTCGGGATTTTTGTCCTGCTGGTCATCATCCCGCTGACTGGCAGTGCCTATACCCTTTACCTCCTGAACACCATCGGGATCTATGCCATCGCCGCCATCGGGCTCAACCTGCTGATCGGGTATACGGGACAGATATCGATGGGTCACGGGGCGTTTTTCGGCGTGGGCGCATACACCGCTGCCATTCTGACCACCCGCCTGGGTCTGCCCCTGCTTCTGGCACTGCCATTGTCCGGCGTGTTGACCGCAGTGGTCGGCATGATTTTCGGGATTCCGTCACTGCGTCTCAAGCACCTGTACCTGACGATCGCGACCCTGGCCGGGCAGTTTATCATCGAGTACATCCTGGTCCAGTGGGAGAGCGCCACCGGCGGCGCCGAGGGCATCGCGGTTTCCAACGGCTCGATTTTCGGTATCGAGCTGAATACCGACCGCAGCTTCTATTTTCTGATCTTTATCAGCCTGATCGTCATGACCTGGGTAATGGTCAACCTGATCCGCACCCGCTTCGGCAGGGCCCTGGTGGCCATCCGGGACAACGACCGGGCCGCGGAAGGGATGGGGATTCCCATCTTCAAGTACAAGCTGCTGGCATTCGGGATCAGCTCCTTTTATGCGGGTTTCGCCGGGGCGCTGTTCGCCTTCTACATGATGACCATCACCCCGGAGCCGTTCAACATGTGGCTCTCCATTGAATTCATCGCCATGATCATCATCGGGGGCCTGGGCAGTGTTTCCGGCGCCATCTTCGGGACCATCTTCATCGTCTCCCTGGGAGAGGTACTGAGCATGGTGACCGAATTTCTGATGAATTTCGGACCGGCAGCCTCGGTTTCCATTACCATGGCGCCCCTTCGCGAATTTGTCTTCGGACTCTCCATTGTCCTGTTTATTATTTTCGAACCCAAAGGACTGGCGGAGATCTGGCGAATCCTACGTTCCAGTTTCCGGCTCTGGCCGTTTTCCTATTGAACCATCCCATGGAACCAGTTATCAAACTGCTGCTGAACAACATCAGTGTCGTATATTCGGACGTAATCCAGGTGCTGAAAGGGGTTTCCCTTTCCATCGAGGACAAGAAAATTGTCAGTCTGGTGGGTAGCAACGGGGCCGGCAAGACGACGACCCTGAAGGCCATCTCCGGTCTGCTGAAACCGGAAAACGGCAAGGTCACCGAGGGTTCCATCGAGTTCAACGGCGCGTCGATCCAGAACCTGCCCCCGGAAGCAATCACCCGCAAAGGGATCATCCAGGTGCTCGAAGGCAGACAGGAGTTCAAATACCTGACGGTGGAGGAAAACCTGCGGGTGGGAACGGCGACCCGTTGGGGAAAGCCCTATCATCGAGACCTGGAACGGGTTTACGAACTTTTCCCGGCCCTGGCCCGGCGCAAGAAAACCCTGGCCGGTTTCTGCAGCGGCGGTGAACTGCAGATGATGGTCATCGGAAGGGCGATCATGGCCCACCCGGATCTGCTGCTGCTGGACGAACCATCCCTGGGACTGGCGCCACTGCTGGTGCGGGAGATCTTCAGGATCATCCAGCGCATCAACCGGGAACAGAACACCACCATCCTCGTGGTGGAACAGAACACCAACATGGCGCTGCAGATCGCCCACACCGGCTACGTCATGGAAAACGGCAAGATCGTGCTGGAAGGCAACGCCGCAGACCTGATGGAGAATCCCGACGTCAAGGAGTTCTACCTGGGTACCGCCGGTACCGAAACCATCAAGTCCTACCACACGCTCAAATCGTACAAACGACGAAAACGCTGGCTCTGATGAGATCAGCACAATCCCGCGCATCCGGCAGGTTGTTTCTCATCTCTGATTGTGAACCGGGAAACAGGTATCATGTCACCCTGTTAAGGGCACCTTGATTCAATGAAACTCAGTCAGCATCAAAGGGTTGATGTTTCAAGAACCCTGGAAGCCATGGATGGCTTCCAGGAGCTCCATGGAGGGACTCGTGCGTTTCTTGAAAGATCAACCCTTTGGTGCGGGTACCTCGATAATGTTATTGAATCAAGGTGCCCTTGATACAATGAACCATGTGAGAAACAAGAAAATAGGTATCATGTCACCCTATTTAATAAATGACAGTTTTGAGATGGACTTATGAAATTCAGTGATCTAGGGGTGGTCCCGGGTCTGGAGGATGCTCTGGCCCTGGACGGCATCACGGAACCAACACCTGTGCAGATCCAGACGGCCCCGGTCCTTTTCCAAGGCAGGGATGTTTTTATCAGCTCCGAAACCGGGACTGGAAAAACCCTGGCCTATCTCCTGCCGCTGCTCTGCAGAATTGATACGACGGTGGCCGGTCTCCAGGTAATAATCCTCGCCCCCACCCATGAACTGGCACTGCAGGTGCAGCACCAGATACAACGGTTGCTGCAGCATGCCGGACTGTCCATTCGGTCCCAGCTGCTGATCGGAGACACGCCACTCAAGCGGCAGCTGGAGAAGTTGAAGAAAAAGCCCCAGGTGGTGGTTGGTTCTCCCGGTCGTCTGCTGGACTTGATCAAGATGAAGAAGCTGAAGGTCCATACGGTCAAAAGCATTGTCCTGGATGAGATTGACCGCTTACTCGCAGGGGAATCGCTGGTGTCCGTCCGGGCAATCATCAGCTCAACCCTCAGGGAGCGACAGCTGATTTTTGTTTCCGCCACGGAACAGAAAGGGCTTGTCGGGGAAGCGGAAGCCCTGGCAAAAGATTTGGTCAAGGTCAATGCCAAATTCAGTCCCATCAATCCGGATATCGACCATTTCTATGTGGTGGTGGAGGAGCGGAAGAAAATCGACCTGCTGCGTCGATTAATTCATGCCATGCAGCCTGAACGGGCAATCGTTTTTGTCCATCACACGGAACGGGTCGAGGTGTTGAAAAGCAAACTGGAACACCACCATCTCAAGGTCTCCCCGATTCATAAAGACTGCACCAAGCTGGAACGGAAGCAGGCCCTTGACGATTTCCGCAAAGGTGTTTCAACCGTGCTGATCTCCTCCGACATTTCCTCCCGCGGGTTGGATATCAAAGGGGTTTCTCACATCTTTAACCTGGATCTGCCGGGCAGATACGAAGACTATATTCACCGGGCCGGCAGAACCGGTCGGGCCGGTGAGAGTGGGACAACCGTCTCGCTGGTAACGCAGCAGCAGGTCCGGGTCATTCAGAAGCATGCCGGGAATCTGAAAATCGACATCCGAGAACGATGGTTAAAGGAGGGGCAGGTTGTTGATCCCGATGACTTCCAGTGAACCATGCCCCTGTGGTCAGGATAGACCCTATCAAACCTGTTGCGGACCCCTGCACCGGGGTGAAACACAAGCGGAAACAGCGGTAGCATTGATGCGATCGCGCTATGCGGCGTTCAGCAAAGGGCTGGTGGATTACCTGCTGGCGACGCACCACCCTTCAACGCGAAACAGCAGCAATCGACTTTCCCTGCAGAAAACCGTACAAACCACCCAGTGGCTCAAGCTGGAACTGCTCGATCAGTCCGGCGGCACGGCGGAGGACCAGACCGGTTTTGTGGAATTCATCGCCTATTTTCAGGCGGAAAAGCCTGGGGCCCTGCGGGAAAGATCCCGATTTCTCAAAGAGGCGGGTGTCTGGTACTATGTGGATGGTGAGCAAAAAAAAGCGGATTCGCCTGGCCGGAATGATCCCTGCTGGTGTGGCAGCGGGAAAAAGACCAAAAAATGTCACGGGGTGATCGACTAGAAACCATGCTGTCATCATCCGACTGCAGTTCCTGAACAATCCGGTCCGAAACAGGTCGTGTTCCCCGTGGTCAGTCGCGGGATGTTTCATTACTTAAAATAAGAACGAAACCATGTCTGAATGTCTGCATAAAAATCTGGTTCTGCTGAAAGAGATCTCCAGCAAACTGCGCTGCAAGCAGTGTCATCTGACCCTGACACCCGAGGAGCTGGAAAATGACTACTGCCCGGAGTGTTTTGAAGCCACGGGGAAAAAACAGACCGATTTTGAAACCATCACCTTCGATCATGGCAATGTCAGCCGCTATCGCTGTGAAGACTGCGGGGCCATGATCGAGACAGCCGGGTGAGTCAAGCGGTCGTTGTCCCCTAGGGGTTGTCTTCGAAATACTCGGCGATTTTCAGTTCCGCCTGCTCCCCAAACAGAATATGGCAGGCTTCTTTGAGACCGGCCGCCTGCCGGATGGTTTCCCGCCGTTCAATCAGGGCGATCTTGGATCGCCGACGCAGAAAATCCCCCAGTTTGGTAATCATTTCCCGGTGAGCGGCCTCATGCAGTTCACAGCGAATATATTCGGTCCCCTTGATCAATACTTCAGCCTGGCGCGGGTCCTCCTGGATCATTTCCAGCAGACTGAACGCGGCGGCTCCGTAGCGCCGCCAGAGTCTCGTCGATAACTGTTCAGAAGACTCCGGGGAGGTGTATCCATCCAGGTCCATCAGGCGGGCATAATGCATAAAGCGTTTTCTGGTGGGCTGATCCGGTTCCCCATACCATTTGAAGTCCGGATAGGGGACGGTGATGGTCATCTCTTCAATGAACTGGCAGACCTCATCACCCACATTGAGGCAGTCGGTGAGCTTCCCCCCGAAAATGGTCAGGTACCGGTCTTCCAGATTGACTTCAATCGCGTGTTTCCGTGACAGCTGCATCCAGTCCTGATCCCCGCCGGATTCTCCCTTGACCACCAGCGGGCGCACACCACACCGTTCCGCGATGATATCCGATTCCCGGAGTGGCTTTTCCAGGTTGAGCAGGGTGTTGGCATTGTCCAGGACGAACCGGCGATCCTCTGCAGTCACCTCCCTGGTTGGTCTGTCGACCCGCGTATCGGTCGTGCCGATGCAGGTCCTGACACCCATGGGGATGACAAAAAAGAGACGGCCATCACTGGCAAAAAACGTCAGCACCCGCTGGCTTTCGGTGATGCGGTTGACCAGCAGATGAATGCCCTTTGACAGCAGGATGCGGTGCTCTGTTGCCTGGTCGGCGATGCGATTGTAGTCGTCCACAAGCGGTCCGGCGGCGTTGATCACGGCTTTTGACCGGATTTCAAACTCCTCCCCCGAAATACCGGCTTTGACACGGGTTACCCAGAGTCCCTCCCCGGTCTTCTCTGATGACAGGGCCTCCACGTAGTTGGCGGCAATACAGCCGGATGTCAGGGCTGAACGGACAAAACCAAAAACAAACCGGGCATCGTTATCATAAAGATAGGCATCCGAGTATTCAAATCCCCCGGCTGCGTTTCTGGTATTGACAACCGGCTCCTCGGCAGCGATCGTCCTGCGGGTCAGGTAGCGGGGGGCTTTTGTAAAACAGTTGCCAATCACCCAGTAGAGCCAGGTCCCCAGCCAGATAAATACCGGCGGGAAGCGGAACCCCCTGGCCACCGTGGTAAAAAACCGGATTTCCTGGACGGTGGAAGGATAGTGACGGATCAGATCATTGCGGCACCGGCAGAGTTTACGAACCAGCATGAATTCCAACGTTTCCAGGTATTTAACCCCTCCCCAGGCCAGATTTGAGGATTCCTGGCTGGTCAAACCGGCAAAATCCCCCTGGTCAATCAACGCGGTCTTGACCCCTTTTCCGGACAGAGCGGCTGCGGAGACCGCGCCATTGATGCCGCCGCCGATGATGAGAACATCAAAAACGGATCCTGACAGCTTTTTAATATTGGTTTCCCGTAGATTCATCGTTAGTCACCGATTCTGGAATCCACCCCACGGCAGACAGGGTGGGTTGATTGATCCCGGTTGATGCGGGTGATCGTTTCTCTGGCCGGACGTCCGGTTAAGATGACCGCATATTCTCCTTGATATCACTGTCGATGGTTTTTCTGCAAACCACTTCCATCTCTTTTTCCTTTGGGAACACAGGCGGGCTTTCCGGGGCCAGAATTGCCCGGTTCCACCCTTGCCATTGCCTGGTTCTTTTGCTAGCTTAAGGGCACCTTGATGAATTAAAATTATCGAGCCGCACCCAAGGGCTGATCTTTCAAGAAACGCAAGAGTTCATCCATGGCTTCCCAGGTTCTTGAAACATCAGCCCGTTGATGCTGACTGAGTTTCAGTTAATCAGAGTGCCCTTGATTGGACCATCGACGGCCATAAGGGACATTCGATGTTTTAACCCAACGGGGCAGCGGCTCACCCGCAGCGCGGAGACAAGACATGATTCCTGGCGGGCAGGCATCGCCAATATCCGGCCGGACCTGATGCGAGGAAGGGAAAACCGTTATGAAGCACATGATCTTATGGTTGATTGCTGTCTGCGGGATTGCACAGACAGGATATGGATATGATGACCCGGCATTTGACAGGGAGATGAGGGCCGTGATGTGGGCTGTCTGCGAATGCGGGACTTACGAATCTTATGTGACAGGTACTGATACCGGGAATAAAATCTGCGGGAACGCCTGCTACACGGCAGCGACAGAAAACATCCGGCAGTCGGTCACACCCGGCACCCTGTTTTATTCCTCATGCGAGACCGGCTATACCAAACCCGGGAGCCTGTTCGTGCCCTTTGCAGACTGTCTCAAACGAGTCTGCGAGGTATATGGCAAATCCCTGCGGAAAAAGGGATTTGAGCGTGAAGCCCAGCCCTATGCGAATACCGTAAAAAAATGCGATCAAAGAAGATACAGTCGCCGTTTCATCTGTTATACCCATTTTTTCACCCGGGAGTTGCAATAAGTCCGCGTCTGGTTCAGGGGGCTGTATTTGAGGGTGACAGGATACCGGATGTCCACGATACGACACGTCTCAATTGCCCGTCAGGGATGGTGTTGCCAGGGGTGCACCAAATATGTGTGGGTACCTGTAAGCGGAAAGAGGTTATGATCACATACCCACATGTTTTTGGTGCACCCGTTGCCAGTTGATCATGCCAAAGGATAATATATGAGATTGATCGGGAATCTGATCTGGTTTGTGCTGGGCGGTTGGTTGATGGGACTTTCCTGGTGGTTTGTCGGCTGTCTGATGTTTCTGCTGATTATTACCATTCCCTGGGCGAAATCCTGTTTTGTTATTGGTGGGTTCTGTTTTTTTCCTTTTGGAAAAGTGATGATCAGCCGAAAGGAGTTGACCAACCGGGATGACATCGGAACCGGTGACCTGGGAATGCTGGGGAACCTGATCTGGTTTTTTCTGGCCGGTATCTGGCTGGCCATAGGCCATGTGGTGTCCTCCATCCCGTTTTTCGTCAGCATTATCGGCATTCCCTTTGGCATTCAACATCTGAAACTGGCTGCGATATCACTCTTCCCGATCGGCAAAACAGTCGTCTCAATTGAGGTTGCGGATGCTGTCCGCAGAGAAACCGCAGACATGACAATGAACACTTTCAGGGAAGAACGGTAAGCCATGCTGGAGAACACCTGTCGGCGCCACCGGAAACCAGCGGGCGTCAGTAAATTGATAATATGATTCATGGAGAGTAGCCTTGGTTGAGATACTGATCCCTTTTCTTGAGGAAATGTCCAGGTACGGTTTGAGCTGGGGCCCGATACTGGTTTTGATTTTTATGACCGTGGAAAGTTCCTTTATTCCCTTCCCCAGTGAAATCGTGATGATCCCTGCCGGTTTCATGGCCGCAAGGGGTGAGTTTTATCCCGGCAGCAACGTCTGGTATGCATTTTTGCTGGCAATTGCCTGTGGCGTTGCCGGATCGCTGCTGGGTGCCAGTATCAACTATTTTCTGTCCGTGAAATTGGGCCGCCCCTTCCTGCATCGCTGGGGAAAGTATTTTTTCCTGGCACCCGAAAAACTGGAGCGGGCAGAAGCCATATTCCGCGAATATGGCGATATCACCACCTTTGTCTGCCGCCTCATCCCGGTGGTCAGACAGTTGATCTCCATCCCGGCCGGCGTGTCCCGCATGAACGTGATGCGCTTTGCGGCCTTCACCCTCGCCGGGGCCGGTCTCTGGGTTATTCTGCTCACATCCATGGGCTACTGGTTCGGGGTAACAACCGGCGAAATGAGTTACGGCGATCTGGTCCACGCAGCCAAGGCCATCCTCGATCAACATCTCATCCTGATTCTGTGCGGATCTGCCGTCCTGCTTGCCGTGTATGTCTGGATCCACAAAACGGTTGCAGGCAGGAAACCGCAGAAAAACGGGTAGATGGCAGATTGAACTGACCGAACCGCGGCAGCCCGGCGCAGCACTTGAGCCGGCGCATGCATCACAAATTCATATCCAACAGGGATGGCAAAACGAAACATAACGACAACAGGTTACTCATGAATTCAGCATTCAGACAAAGAATGAAGCGGGGACTGATCCTCCTTGCTGGTCTTATTTCACTGACGGCCTGCTCCCAGGTTGTCGTGCCGGATTTTTCGCACACTACCGTTGGGCCGGTGTTGCAGAAGCAGGATGTTATCCGGCTGACCGCAAAACCTCCCCTTTCTCAACATGCACCGACGGCTGCGTTTTCTCCGATTCCGTCTCACAGGATTGAGATGCCGAAAAAAGGGAATACGACACCCCTGGGGGTGCGTGTCACCAGCGAACTGGAAATCGCATTTAACTCCTATCTGGGTGGGGATGGCGAGAAAGCCCTGGCAGGACTGGCATCGCTGTCTGATTCAAACGATGATCCCGCTGTTTTATGGCAGGCCTCCTTCCTGAAGGCACAGATTCTTCTCATGATGGGTCGGGCGGCCGATGCGGAAGCGGAGTTGGAGACCACGACCCGACTTGAAATTGCCCACTTTGGTGCCGACTTGAATGCCCTCGCCCTGAAAGGGGAGGTGAAGGTCTGGCTGGAAGACTATGAGGGTGCCCTGGCAGACTTTGCCCAAATTATCAAGGTCATCGGCACCTGGGAATTACCGATCGAATTCAAATCCTTTCCCACCAACCGCATATCCCTCTACTACCTGACAACGGCAAAACTAAGGGCCTACACGGGGATCGCCGGGGTCTATATTTTCCAGGAAGATTACCTAAAAGCCCTGGCCTGGTCCAGGGAAGCAGAGCGATTGTTCAACAATTCCCATTTTGTGGTCAACCATCCACTTTATGGCATGAATGATGAGGTTCACGCCGATAATTATTATGGTCGGGCGATGAACCTCACTTTTCTGGCCTCTGCCACGCTGGCCGTTACCCAGGACATTGATGCCAGTGAGAAGCTGTTTCGGCAGGCAGACGCGTTTTACAGGGCGCTGGGCTATACGGTCGGGCAGGTGACCGTGGCTGCCCTCAAGGCGCGAATCTTCAACAGACTCGGCATGCACGATCGGTGTTATGGTGCCGGGCAGCATGCCATGAAGATGGCCATTGAAAAAGGATTGCCGGATTATGTCTGGCGGATCGGCGTTCTGACCGGTACCACCCTGTTCGCAAAGGGGATGACCGATGAAGCGGAACTTGCTTTCAGACAGGCGCAGGACGGTGTGGATGCGATCTCGGGAAATCTCAGCACCGACAGAGCCAAAATACGGTTTGGCATGGGGAAAAGTGATATCATCTACCATCTGGCCAGGATCGATATCCAGAAAAAGAACTGGGGACTGTTGTTCAGCGATCTGGAACGGGCCCGGGCCCGGGCATTCGTTGACCTGCTTGCCCATCAGGCGCTGGACAAAAACCGGGAAGCCGGACTGACTGCTGAAATCAAAGACCTGGAAACCCGGATTCTGAAACAGCGGATGATGAACATGGCCCCGGGGGCAAATGATCCACTCGGGGTTGAAAATGAGAAATCAATGCTTAGACGCCGGGAGGAAAAAGTGGCCCTGTTGCGGCAGCGGGATCCGGAAATGGCCGACCTGATCTCCATCAGCCACACCCCGTTAACCGATATTCAACGCACCCTGAAGACCGGGGAAACAATTGCATACGCAATTCCCGGCAGGGCTAACGATGAGATTCAGTTTTTGATGATTACCGCCGACACTGCCAGTATTAAAAAACTGGATGTGACCTATCAAAACATCCGCCAGCTGGTTGAAAATTTTGCTGAAGCGTTTGAATTGGGGGCGGTCAACAGAGGTATTCGACTGAAATCCAGGAAGGATTATTCAGACCGGACCCTCACCCCGGAAAGTGTGATCCGGGATCTGAACAACGCTTTTGACATGTCCCACTGGAATGCGGGCGAAAGCCTCTATATGATCCCCAGTGGCGAGCTCTACTTTATTCCCTGGGGCGCCATGGACACAAGCTTCCCCGTGGTGACACTGCCAACCGGAAGCTGGATCAATCGCAAACCATACCGTTTCAGCAGCAAAACCGAGATTGTCATTATCGGTGATCCCGATTTTGGCGGCACACTGCCCCAGTTGACCGGAGCCCGGGAGGAGGCCATCGCCGTAGGGAAGATCTATCATACCCGGCCCCTGATCGGGATGGAGGCCCAGGAGAACAACCTGCGCGCCCAGGTGGGATCCGGCGTCAACATCATCCATCTGGCAACCCACGGTATTTTTGAAAAAGAGGAACCCCTGAATTCAGCCGTGTTTCTGACATCCAACGGTACCGCCGATCCGCTGACCGCCAGTAAAATCTATGAGCACCCGCTGCCAGCCAGACTGGTTGTCCTGTCAGCCTGCGAAACAGGCCTGGGAAAGACGATTGCCGGTGATGACCTGCTGGGACTGACCCGCAGTTTCTATCTGGGGGGTGCCATTGCCACCCTCAGCAGCCTGTGGCAGATTGACGATGAAGGGACCCTGGCATTTATGAAAAAATTTCATGAGCAGTCGCTGAACGGCGAATACGGCAAGGCATGGCTGCAGGCACGGGATTATGTGAAAGCGGAGGGGTATTCCGCCTCCGTCTACGGCGCCTTTGTACTGGGTGGAGCAGCCCGCTAGTTCCTGGATTTTGATACCCGGCCAGGGAATCCGGGTCGGTCACCATAACCCTCAACAGACAAAAAGATGAAAAAAACAACGTTATGTTTCTGCATTTGCATATTGCTGTTTTCAGTTGAAGGCGTATCGCTGGCAAAAGAAAACAGCTGTTATCTGCTGATTGAAAAAGCAGTGAATTTCGATCCGGTTCTGGTGCAAAACACCGCGCTTCCTATTGTGAATCGATATGTTGAAACCCTGGAACTGCCGCCCCCGGGAGGGTTAAGACTGGATGCCTGCACCTATCATGTCAATCTTTCCGAAACGGCGGACGGGTTCCTGGTCTCATTGTCCGGCCGAAAAATCAATTCCATTGCCTCCTCGGATCTATCCGGTATCAAGGGGGTTACCCAGGCCCTGCTGCGGGCGGTTCATAAAACATTTACCGAAGAAAAGCGGAAAATCGAGATCTGCCTGGAATATAAAACCCTGTTGGCAGGCGATTGCCAGGTTGTGGAGTCACTGATCCATATCTATGATGCCAATGGGAAACCCATCGAAAATGGCAATACCGTCCACAACGGGGATCGGTTTTTTGTGATGATCAAACCGCTGACCGCTCTCTATGCCTATGTGATCAGCAAAGATTCCAGGAACAACCTGTTCAAGATTTTTCCAAACCGACTGGTGACGGATATCCCGAATCCATTGAACGCCAATTTTCAATATTTTTTCCCACCCCAGAATTCGGAACTGATCTTTGAATTTGATAACAATCCGGGAACTGAAAAACTCTATTTTGTTTTCTCCGCCACACCGCTGAAAGAGATCACCCATTATTTCAGGGAAGGTGAAACACCACAGGCGGAAGATTTCGAAAAACGCGTGCTGACCCGGGGAATCAACCTGACCACCAAAAAAGCAACGGTGGAGATTGAACTGCCCGACAGAAGCCATCAGAAAAAAGATGTTGAAGAACTGAAAGGCAGGGGCGTGGTCGTTAAAGAGGTTGTGCTGAACCATCGCTAGCCTGTCATGTCTCGATTGTCGCTTCAATTCCGCAGAAATCAGGGGACACCTAACGAGATCATGTCCCCCATTTTTCCTGGTTTTGTATCATCTGCAGATGATAACATGAATACAGATGGCTAACGCTTTTTCTCAGACAAATACCTACAGCATCAGCAAATCCTGTGCAACGGGTTATTTTCAGGAAGGGCTTCACGCCACTTGATGATTGTTTCTTCATCCCCATGCACCCCTTTTTCTGAGCAGACGCTGAACCTGAACAGGTACGTTTCTTCTTCCGTTTGCGGCCTGCAAATGATATTCATGAATAACAGACTTTGGATCCTTGACAGCGGTCACCGGGTTTAAAACAGACCGCTTTTGAATTCACAACGACACCATGCAAGGGAGATTAAACTTATGAAAACACGCATCACCGAACTCTTTGGTATCGAGCATCCGATCATACAGGGCGGCATGCACTATGTCGGTTTTGCGGAACTGGCTGCCGCGGTTTCAAATGCCGGAGGACTGGGTATCATCACTGGATTGACCCAGAAAACACCGGGCGATCTGGCAAAGGAGATTGCCCGCTGTCATGAGATGACCGACAAACCTTTCGGCGTCAACCTGACGTTCCTGCCGATTGTCAATGCACCGGACTACCCGGGATACATCAGCGCGATTATCGATGGGGGGATAAAGATTGTGGAAACCGCCGGACGGAATCCCCAGGAGTATTTACCCCGATTGCAGGCAGCCGGCGTGAAAGTCATCCACAAGTGCACGTCGGTGCGGCATTCTCTGAAGGCCGAAAAAATCGGGTGCGACGCCGTATCGGTAGATGGATTCGAGTGCGGAGGCCACCCGGGTGAAGATGATATCCCGAACATGATTCTCCTGCCCCGGGCAGCGGAAGAGTTGAAGATTCCCTTTGTCGCGTCCGGTGGCATGGCAGACGCCCGCAGTCTTGTTGCTGCTCTGGCCCTGGGAGCAGAAGGTATGAATATGGGAACCCGGTTCATCGCAACCAGAGAGGCGCCTGTTCACGAAAATGTCAAGCAGGCCATTGTCGCTGCCAGCGAGCTGGACACCCGGCTGGTGATGCGTCCCCTGAGAAATACCGAACGCGTTCTCAACAACCCCGCCGTTGAACGTCTCCTGGAAAAAGAGGCCACCCTGGGGAAGAAGATTACATTTGAAGATATCATCGAAGAGGTGGCCGGGGTCTACCCGAGGGTGATGACGGAAGGCGAGACCAACACGGGTGTCTGGTCCTGCGGCATGGTTGCCGGTCTGATCCATGATATCCCGACCTGCCAGGAGCTGATCTCGAGGATCATGTCAGACGCAGAGGCACTCATCCGTCAGCGCCTGACGGGGCTCCTGCAATAGCCTGAGGACACCATCAGTGCAGTCCCTGGATAAGGGACTGCCACCCCCCATTGCAGACCTCGGCCGGCCCCTTCTTGACGACAACCCCGGTTTTCCAGTAATAAAAACAGGTATGCCTGTCCCGAAACCGCACCGTGAATGCTTTAACCCGAACAGTAACGAATCCGGGCCCAAAGGACCCGGCTTTGGTTTAAGCCCAAAGGGCAATGTAATTTAGATTGTCGAACTTACCACACCAAAGGGTTGATCTTTCAAGAAACGCACCAGTCCATCCATGGAGCTCCTGGAAGCCATCCATGGCTTCCAGGGTTCTTGAAAGACCAACCCTTTGATGCTGACTGAGTGTCAGTTAATCAAGGTGCCCTTAAGATTAAGATTAAGATTAAGATTAAGATTAAGATTAAGATTAAGATTAAGATTAAGATTAAGATTAAGATTAA
>JAHJRI010000243.1 GCA_018830885.1 bacterium
CAAAGGCGATATTTACGCCTATAAATGGATACGGTCTATGGTGAAAAGACTAGAAAGATCTATACAATGACAGCTTGCTAACACTATTGTGCTATTAAAATAGAAAGCAAATAGTGTACGCTTTATCCGATTTTCAGGTTATGAAATAAGGGATCATGCACAACCGTTAATCAAATCGGTTGCTCCCAATAAAATAAAAGGGCCCCACTCGCGGTAAACGCCCGGCTGATCTCTGGATTTTTATTTTTACATGAAAAGACAATTTTTCTCCACAAACTCTCTGATTTGAATGTTACCATAGTGACATGCCTTCGTCGACGCTGTTGTAGATAAAACCGAGGGCTGAAAAGGAATGGCCAAAAAACTTGGAGCCAATGAATGAGTGAAAAAACCGAAAAAAACAAATCTGCGCAGAAAAAAACAGCAAAATCACGATTGTCTGATAAGGCTCGTCTGTTTGATGAATTTAGTGAATCAACAGACGGCACCATTACAATCGAAAGCCTTTATTACCAGCTCCAATCTCTTAAACTTGAAATAGATATTGATGTCATTCAGAATAAAATTAAAAAATATGATCGATTTTTCAAACAACTGGGAGAAGATGAAGAAACGCTTCTGGAAATGATAAGCTGGTTCAAGAAGCATAAAACGGAAAGTTAATATCAGTCTTACATCTCTATGGTAGAATGTCTGCAATCAATCACAGATCAGTATGGTGCAATATTTCCGAAACGGAACCATCTCCGATAGAACTGATTTTTTAAAGAAGTTCCTGTTTTGGCAGTGGAGTTTTTCTAGACAATTGTTTATACTGGTACACAAAGAGCATAGCAAGTAAGGATCGGACTTGCTGGTCAATCAAATTAAAATTTGCTCACGCTGAAATTATTGAATCTGTCTATGAAAGTAGAGTATATTCAGCCATTTATATTGGCGACGCGTAAGGTGCTGAGTACAATGGCATTTATGGAATCCAAGCCTAAAAAGCCATATCTCAAAGCCGAAAATGAATTGGAAGCGTATGGAGATATCTCCGCCGTTATTGAGCTGGACGGAGAGTGCAAGGGAAGTATCGGAATCAGTTTTACAGAAGACTGTATCCTCAAAATCGCATTTCAAATGCTGGGGGAGGAGTATAAGGAACTAAACAGCGAAATCTCGGATATGGTGGGTGAACTTGTTAATATGATTAGCGGTGATGCCAGACGCGAACTGGTAAAACTCGGATTCAACTTTACCGCCGGTATTCCGGTCATGTTAAAGGGCAGTAACCATAAGCTGAAGCACTTCGTCCAGGAGAGAGTCATTATCATTCCCTTTCAAACAGAATATGGAGAGTTTTTCATCGAAACCTGCTTTAACTCTAAGAAATTCCTCGACTAACACCTGCTTTTAACAAGACCCCTTCCTGGCTTTAAGAACGATCAGTGCTCAACCAGGTACTGTGTGACTTTACCCTTCACAGATCTATTTCGCTTCAGGTATCGATTTATCGAAATGGTAAATGCTTTTGATGTTAATATTCCGATATCGGTGCCATTTGGTATGATAGGAGTGAAGTTGCATCAGGAAAGGCTTGAGAGGTGACTTCTTTTTTTTGATCAGCTTCAGACTGCGTTTAATTTCCTTTCTAACGATCACCGGATGATATACAAAATAATTGGCAAAATAGTGCGCCCCGTCCAATTCGAAAATCCGTGTCTCAAAAATTGCGTCTTTTTCCTGGCCAATCAAAATTCGACTATCGGAGATGGTGTATTTTTGACCTGAAAAGACATCCTTGATGATCGTCTGATCCCGTCTCTCTTTGACAAAATAGAAAAGTGAATGGATGTGGTTCTTTTGTGCCTGAAGAATCGCAAAATCGTCATTGAGACCCGATTTCTCCAGGTGTGCCAGGTAATGGTCAACCGGGGTTGTCATGGTTGATGACAGTTGCCAGTCAAAAAGAAACCATAATAGAAAGGCATTCATGCGATTGCCAAATTCATTGTCAGTTTCTCCAATCTTCCCTGTTATGGAAAAAAACGTCTCTTTGGCAGAAACTAATTCTTTTGAAAACACGGGATGTTGATCAAAAAACCGGCTGGTCCTCTCAAATGTGGATTCAATAATTGAACTCATTGGCAATCGGTCTTCAGCCATTTCCTGATCTCTACCCATTATTTTTTGTCTAAGTTGACCTGTTGTAAGATCCAATATCAGTCTGATATCTGCTAAACGGACATCACCCGGAAACGGTTGACCCGCATTGATCAGCTATTGATCGGACCTCCCGGGGTTCTATTCACATACTATACTGATTCCAATCCATTCCACGCAATTTTTTTTGGTTGAATTGTCCAACTTCTGTGATTTGGCGCAATGAATTCTGTCTTCCTGCAAGTGGCCGTTATCCTGGAATAAAAACCGTATTTGTATAACAGAATAGAACCTCATGAAGATGAGTCATGATCTTCCATCTGCTTGGATCCCGCATCAATCTCGTAGTGCCGGATCAATTCCTTGAAAATTTTATTTTTTTCAACTTCAGCCTGCCATATAAAATAAAACTTCCTGATAATCAAAAACCCGAGCAAGAGGCTTATAAAAACCAGCCCGCCAATAATCACCATGATATTTCCGGATGCGTCGATGAATCGCTGTATTATATGGTCAATTGACATGATCCGCATTTGTAAAAAAACACAATGATTCTAGGTTCCGAATCGATGATGAATTCAAAGAAGGTTATTTTCCACTTATATGTGAAACATACTAAAAACATACCAAAAACAAAATAATTCTCATACTGATAACTTATTCCGATGTCTCAACGTCAAAATGTCTCAAAAAAAACGCATTGTTAAATCGAATCAGAATTGGATTTCAGCAATAAATAGATGACCTAGCATTTGTTTTGTTCAAAATTAATTTCTGGGCTCATTTTGGAACAAAATAAACCTGAGGAGAAAAAAAATAAAAAATAGTAAAAAAAACTTGCTCCATACGAATAAAGTGGTTATAACTTCAATTATAACCACTTTAAACAATATCCTTAAATACTCGATTTTGATCCGAATTTTGATGGATGAAAAGATCGGGTCACTTTGTCAGCATCATAGGTGCCATGCATAACGAAATTGTTTCCTCAAACAAGGTTCATCTGACTTTGCCGGATACCTATGACGGCTCGCAATCGGTGAAGAATGATACCATCTGGAAACAATTGGGAACGCTTTCAGTAGGGGACGCTCTTGATATGTGGTTTCAGACTTTACGTTCCCTTACGGAGGCAAATTATAAATCGGGATTCAGACAACTCATCGCACTGAACTTTGTGAATCGAGAATTGACACTGCAGCAATTTAGTCTTATCAATCACGAAGCTGTGGTGGATGAGGTCAAATTGATCCGGCAATGGAGTGAAGCAACTCGACAGGCCAGAGCCGCCGCTTATATTTCTTTCACTGGATTTCTGCAGCGTCGTACTCAGGGAATCATTCATAAAGCCGTTACAAACAAAGAAGGGGTCAATAAGACATTTTTTAAAATTCGCGACAAGGTGAAAACAAATGCCTTGTCTCAGCTTGAGACCCGAATGTTCATACAGGAGATAGAAAAGATCAATTCAAGAGATGCATTGATCGCAAAACTGCTGTTACAGGGAGGCAAACGGAAAGCAGAAGTGTTGGGATTAAAAACGGAGCAGATTGATTTTGTTTCACAGACAATCACCTACACTCAGTCCAAGACCCGTGGAATGGAAAAGGTAACCGTGATTAATTATCCCCCTCATGTCATGTCAGACCTAAAGAGATACATCGGTCAACGAACCGGCCTGGTTTTTATTACTCGAAACGGGCACAGAATTTCTCCTTTTCAGATTGACCGCAATTTTCTGAGAGCAGGCAGACAGGCTGGAATCCCATTTCGGGTCACCCCCCATGTATTGCGCGTCACTCTGGTAACACGTTTGAAAGAATTGAAAATACAGGACACAGACATCATGAAGATCACCGGACATGCAAATCCGGCACAACTCGCCAGTTATGATAAATCTGACCTTTCTGAAAATGCGACCCTGTATCATCACTTTGTCTGACTTGCTCGCCCGAGCAGGTTGCAGGTATGTTCTCTTTCTGAAACGGTCTTGCTTTGACTAGAGAGTATTGGTCGGAAATGACAAGGAGAGGTGTTGATCTGTGTTTGCAGTTAAACACAGATCATATTTGGATAGGACGATGCTTACTTTTTCGGCTTGACTGTTTTTCTGACTTCCACCAGGCGTCCTTTCGGTCCGGGAATGGCTCCCTTGATCAGAATAACATTCAGATCCTGGTTGACATCAACAATCTCAAGCCGCTGCACAGTGACTGTCGCGTTTCCGTATTGACCCGGCATTTTTTTGTTCTTGAATATTTTCGCAGGGGATGCACTCTGTCCGATAGATCCAGTCCCTCTGTTGAAGCGGTGACCGTGTGAAGCCGGACCACCAGCGAAGTTATGTCGTTTCATGACACCCGAAAATCCTCTTCCTTTTGAGGTTCCCGTCACATCGACAATATCTCCTTTTTGAAACATGCTGGCATCAATGGTTTGACCAACCGTTATCGCGCCAAAGTCAGTAGCGGTTGATTCTCTCAGATAACGGGTTGGTTTTTGCTGTTTGAAATGTCCTTTTAAAGGTTTGGTTACATTTCTCTGTTTTGCTTCTGTGAGTTCTTCAATACCAACCTGTACAGCCTCGTAGCCGTCTTTTTCCAACGTCTTCTGCTGAATCACTGTGACCGGATCCGCCTTAACAACTGTTACTGGTATACGATCGCCGTCTTCCGTAAAAAACTGCGTCATACCTAATTTTTTACCAAATAAACCGTTTAACATAGGTCTTACCCAAATTGATGATCTGTTCTTCGTTTTTTTTCCTTAAAAGAGTTATTATATTCAAAGATGCACTGACGTGTCAATCACATTCAGACTTATTGTCGTTGTCCATCAAAAATAAATAAGCATGGGAACTGGTTTTCCAATATCGCGGTGAATTGTTATTACCGACGCTTATTCGGATTTCAGCAGCTTTTTTTTATTGGAGAACAGTGTGTTTAATGCTAGACCAACATACCTGAAGTTACGCAAAAACGTGTTTTTGCTTTCGCCTTCTCTTCGTCCGATCCAGACAGTGGGGACCTGTTCCATTCTGAATCCCAGTTTGAGGGGTTTGACAGTTGTTTCGATATAAATTTCATGCAGCACGCCTTCCCAACGGATCTGATCAATCATCTCTTTGCGCAGCACCTTGAATCCATAGGTGAGGTCCCCCAGCGGGCTCCAGTACAGGAATTTAAATATCGTCTGAAATCCATAGTTAAGGACCAGCTTGACGGGATCGTAATTCTGAAATCCGCCCCCTTTCAGCCAGCGGTTGCCGATGACGCCGTCGCAACCGGTTTCCTCGATCTTGCGCACCATCCGATCCACGGCCTCCGGTTCTGTTTCAAGATCAGCAGAAAGTAGCGCTACATAATCGCCGGATGCCATCTCCATGCCTTCCCGGATTGCCCAACCAACACCCGGATTATTCTGCTGCATGTGAAGTTTGAGGAAATCGTATTTCTGATCCAACTGCTGGCAGACATCAATGCATTCCGGCGAGGATTTTGGTGAAATGACAAGGATAATTTCCTGAATATACCCACGATCTTTTCTGATCAATCGTTCAACAGACTCATTGAGCGAAAAGGTTTCCGAGTATACGGTAACAACGACAGAGAGACGAATTTGGCTTTGATTTGAAGTTTCCATTGAATACGGTTGTGACTATTGGAAGAACAGGGTCAGCGCCCCTTTAACGGTTGTCAAGCGAGAGCAGTCAGAGCTTCCGGGTCCAAACTGGTTTCAAGCCCATTGGATCGGTTCAGGTGTTTTGAATGTGCTCCGGAACATTAACTCAGAAAAAAAAGATAAACCGCTTGATGTAAATGCCCTATTTAGATAATTATTAAGATTCGGGACTAACTGACTACCGGGAACGGATAGCTGTACTTAAGGGGATCAACCAATTTTAACTTGCTGGCAACGGTACCTGAAGTTAAATCTATATTCTTACCAGGGATTAAGCAATGAAAAAGACATCAAAGATATTTATCGCTGGATATAAGGGGCTGGTTGGGTCGGCAATTAAAAGACATCTGGAAAGTCAGGGATTTTCTAATCTGGTCTGTAAGACAAGGCAGGAACTGGATCTGCTAAACAGCGCAGATGTTGCGGCGTTTTTCAAGGCTGAAAAGCCAGAGTACGTTTTTCTGGCGGCGGCAAAAGTCGGAGGAATCCATGCGAACAGCACCTATCCCGCTGATTTTATCTATCAGAATCTTGCTATTCAATTGAATATTATCCATCAATCCTACTTAAACAAAGTTGAAAAACTGCTTTTTCTGGGTAGTTCCTGTATCTATCCAAAATTGAGCCCTCAGCCCATCAAGGAGTCATACCTGCTGTCGGATTATCTGGAGCCAACCAACGAGTCTTATGCGATTGCAAAAATAGCGGGAATCAAGATGTGCCAGGCGTACAACACCCAGTACGGAACCCGTTTTATCTCTGTTATGCCGACCAACCTCTATGGTATTTATGACAATTTTCATCCCCAGGATTCGCATGTGATACCGGGACTGATTCGACGATTTCATGAGACAAAAAGCGCGGGTAAAGATCAGGTGACAATCTGGGGGTCGGGAAATGCATTCAGAGAGTTTCTGTATGTGGATGATCTGGCCGCAGCCTGCCATTTTCTGATGAATCATTATGAATCATCAGAACCGATCAATGTGGGTGTTGGCAAAGACATCACGATAAAAGAGCTCGCAGAGATCATAAAGGATGTGGTCGAATATCAGGGAACATTGGTTTTCGATACCACCCAACCCGATGGAACGCCACGGAAGGTATTGGATGTCAGCCGTATCAATCAACTCGGGTGGTCAGCCAGAACACCGCTGAAAGAAGGAATAACCAGGGTCTATGACTGGTATGTCAATCATGTGGCAGCCCATCGTTGAAGCATACTGTCACTCAATCAGAATAAATCGCCATTTTTGGAGAAGTTTTGAAAACACTGATAACCGGTATAACCGGCATGATCGGAACTCATTTTGCCCGCATGACGAGGGATAAGGGCTGGCCAACAGTCGGTATAGCCCGGAACAGCGCATCCAGTCGCATTGCGGCGAGTCCCGATCCGGATATCATCCGCGTGGATATTCTGGATCGGGATGCGCTGGAAAATGTTGTGAAAGATTTTCAGCCAGAGCTTGTCATTCACATGGCAGCTCAGGCGTTTAATAGCATTTCGTGGCAAACAGAAGAGTCCACTCATCTGAACAACTATCAGGGAACGGTGAATGTTCTAAGGGCGTCACAGCGGATTGTCCCCGATGCCAGGGTCATCATTGCCTGCAGCAGTGCCGGATATGGAAATATCAGACCGGAAGACTGTCCGCTCGTGGAAGAACGATTTCTGCGGCCCATTACCCCCTACGGTGTCTCCAAGGCTGCTACCGAATGTCTGGGGTACCAGTATTTCGTCAATTACGGATTGAAGGTTTTTCTGCCCCGACTGTTTATCCACGTGGGTACCGGTCATCCACCGGCAACAGCGATTCAGAACTTTGCCCGGCAGCTGGCTTTGATAGCTAAAGGGAAACTGGAACCCGAAGTCCGTGTGGGGAATCTTGAGTCGGCTCGAGATTTTATTGACGTGCGGGATGGTGTTGCAGCCATGATGATGATGCTGGAAAAAGGAGAACCCGGAGATCCGATCAATATCTGCACTGGAAAAGCATACAAGATATCTGATATCCTGAATCGACTTATTCGATTGTCTGGGCTGGATATCAAAGTCGAAACAGATCAGGCCCTGTTCAGACCTTCCGATGAACCATTGCTGCTTGGTGATAACTCCAAGCTGCAGGCAATGGGATGGGAACAGACCTATTCGATTGATCAGACTCTGAAGGCGGTCTATGAGGACTGGCTTTCCAGAATATAGTGTTTGACAGTATACCTTCATCCATCATGTTTTCCAAACAAACAAAGCCTGATAAAGTGCCGCTGTTTATCTCGCTTTGTTTGACATAGCGACCTATCAAGCCAGCGGCGCTTGAAATTTTCCAACATGAAACCATACCATATTGTATTTACAACCATAAATTATCCAATTGTCATTAATGACCTGTTTGACAACATAGCGCGGTTCAATCACCTGGATTCAGTGAAACTCTGGGTGATCGGGGATCATAAAACCCCTGCCGAATGCAGGCAATTGGCTGCATCCACAACCCGGAAAGGTCTGGAAACCGTCTTTTTTGGCATTGAAGAACAGGATAAATGGGGTGACCGGTGTTCCCCTTTTTACAGTAGAATTCCCTACAATAACGAAACACGGCGCAATATCGGCTATTTAGCCGCCCTGGAGGATGGCTGTGAAATCATGATCAGTATTGACGATGATAATTTTCCGATTCATGATAGCGATTTTATCGGTTCGCACAGTGTCACCGGTAAGGTCTGGAAGGGGAATGTCATCAGTGAAGAAACCGGATTCCATAATGTATGCGAATACCTGGAATTCAAACCGTCCCGGGTGATATTTCCGCGCGGGTATCCTTTTCGCTTGAGAGGTCGAAAAAACAGTGCTCAGTATCAGATTCCAGATTCCGGCAGCCGGATTGGCGTCACAGCGGGCTTGTGGCTGTCGGATCCGGATATTGATGCAACGACATGGCTGAACGGAAGTGTTTCCGGAACTCGGTATCTCGGTGATACCGTCCAGGTATTGGCCCAGACAACCTGGACGCCCATTAACACGCAAAATACCAGCATTGTGAGAGAATTGATCCCCGCTTTCCTGTGCATTCCCATGGGATGGGCAGTTCCCGGAGGAAGTATTCAGCGGTATGGAGATATATGGGGAGGGTACTTTCTTCAGTCATTGATGCAGGAGACCCGGTATCTGGCTGCTTTTGGCCAGCCGATAGTGGAGCACCGTCGAAATCCCCATGACTATGTTGCTGATCTGCGATACGAATACTGGGGAATGATATTAACCGACTGGCTGCTGGAACTGCTGAAAACCCGTTTCCAGCCAGTTGCACCAGCAGTGATCGATCGGGTCCAGGAACTGGCCGGGTTTCTGAATGAAACTGCTGTTCCGGAACTCCCTGACTGGTGCCCGGAGGAAATCAAAGGCTTCTTAACCTGGACGGCAGAAAACCTCAGAACCTGGGGGGAGGCCTGCCGGCAATTTCTGTAGACCGAAACCTGATAGCAGCGACAATTATGCGTTTTTTTTATTTGTCGAAAAGAGCCCCGATTGCATTATTAAAAAGTTCAAACCATGAAATTTGTTACCTAGGAAGCGAATAATGAAATACGTAAGTACACGCGGACTCAGTGAACCAAGGGATTTTACACAGACCGTACTTGAAGGCATGGCACGGGATGGTGGGTTGCTGATTCCAGAAAGCGTTCCCGACTTTTCCGGTCAGTTGGACGGGCTCAAAGAACTCTCCTATCAGGATCTGGCAAAACAGCTTTTTTATCCCTTTGTTGATGGTGAACTGGACAATACCACCCTCAATCAGCTGGTTGACAGAAGTTATCAGCATTTTACACATAAAAGCATCACCCCATTGCGGTTCTTCGAACCGGTCGCGATCCTGGAACTGTTTCATGGACCGACACTGGCCTTCAAGGACATCGCACTTCAATTTCTGGGGAATTTATTTGAAAACCTGCTCAACAGCAAAGGTGTTCGCCTGAATATTGTCGGTGCAACCTCAGGCGATACCGGGAGCGCGGCGATACACGGGGTCAGGGGCAAGGCTGGAATTACGATTTTCATGCTGCATCCAAAAGGTAAGATCAGCCCCATTCAGGAAAAGCAGATGACCACTGTTCTGGATGATAACGTTGTGAATATCGCCATTGAAGGTACATTCGATGATGCTCAGCGAATTGTGAAAGCCCTGTTTAATGATCTGGCATTCAAGGATCAACATGCTCTGGGGGCTGTCAATTCGATCAACTGGGTTCGGGTAATGGCTCAGATTGTTTATTATTTTTATGCCGCTTTTCAGTTCCAGAAAAAATTCCCCTCACATCCCGTTGTCTTTTCGGTTCCAACAGGGAATTTTGGTGATATCTATGCAGGCTATGTCGCGCGGAAAATGGGACTGCCTATCGAAAAGTTGATCATGGCGACCAATGAAAATGACATCCTCTATCGTGTCATGACAACCGGTCAATACAAGATCCAGGAGGTCCGTTCAACCATCAGCCCATCAATGGACATCCAGATCTCAAGTAATTTTGAACGGTTCTTATTTGATCTTGTCCATCACGAGGCAGAAGATGTGCGCACCTTGATGGAACAACTGGGATCAAACGGCGAATTTGCTCTATCCCAACAACAACTGGTCGATGTACAACGTATTTTCCATCCTGCCAGAATCAATACCGAGCAAACGCTTCGCACCATTGCACGTTACCATCAGAAGGGATATACCATTGATCCCCATACAGCCGTCGGTATTGCGGCGGCTGAGCAATCTCCCTTTGAACGGGTCATCTGCCTGGCAACGGCTCACCCGGCAAAATTCAATGAAGCTGTTATCAGAGCGACTGGAAAGGTACCAGAGATCCCAGCTCTTTTAGCAGGCATCCTGGATAAGCCATCCCGATGTACCAATTCAAAACAGGATCTGCAACAGGTGAAATCGATTATTACGGAAAAACTGTCTGCTCAATAAAGACTCCTGCCTGTATGTTACATTAAAGGGCTACCCGATCCAGAGATTCACAGTCCAAAAAAGGGTCGGGATTGAAAAATACTTCATCCAGGATCAGACCTTTAGCAGGTGCTGTTGAGCCTGCCTCCTCACGTTTTCCGGAGGTAAGCGCCCGACTCAGCACACCGACATCCAACCGCCCCTTTCCGATATCAATCAAACTCCCAGCGATAATGCGGACCATGTTTTTCAGAAATCCATTTCCCTCCAGACTGATCCGGATGGTTGAAAAACCTGACATCCGCTCAATGGTCAAGCCGATCTTCTGAATCGTTTTGACTGTCACGACCTGCTGACACCCTTTTCCCCTGAATGCCGAGAAGTTGTGGGTGCCTTCAAAACAGCGACATCCCTCTTGAATCTGTTCAATATCCAGAGGGGCTCTTACCCAGTGATAAAAATCGTGGTACAGAGCTTTCCCGACTGGGGCGTTGAGTATCTGGTATATGTAGCGTTTACCCCGGTTATCCTTGCGGGCACTGAAGCCAGCAGGCACCTGGACCGCATCTAAAACAGAAATATCGTCCGGCAGGAGGGAATTGAGGCTGAAAAAGAGCCTTTGTAGCGGGATGTGTTCCGGGATCAGCACGGTAGCAACCTGCCCCCGTGCGTGTACACCTGCATCCGTCCGACTACTGGCTTTGAGCAGGACTTTACACTGGCAAATCCGCTGCAAAACGGTTGCTATTGTCTCTTCAACCGTGATCACCTTTGGTTGAATCTGCCAGCCTTTATAGCGGGTACCCTGATACTCTATTTTTAGCAGTATATTCTTCAAGCTGCTTTGACACGAAAAGGCATAGCGAAACGAGCCTGTCCAAAACGATCTTTTCAGACAGACGATGAAATCCCCATGGTACTGGATCTAAAGGGAACGGGCGACTAGAGTTTTTCCAGCATTCTTTTGATCTGGCTCGGGTCAGCCCCGACAGTCATGTCTGTCTGTTCACCATTTTGGAAAAGAATCATGGTCGGAATGCTGCGCACACCGTATTTAGAGGCATTGTCGGGGTTCTGGTCAACATCCAGTTTTGCAACAGTCAGCTTCCCCTGATATTCATCTGCCAGCTCTTCCAGAAAGGGAGCGATCATTTTACAGGGACCACACCATTCTGCCCAGAAATCAACCAATACAGGCTGTTTACTCTTCAGTACCTTTTCATCAAATTCAGCATCGGATAGGTATACTATATTTTTACTTGTCATATCATTACCTTTCAATAATGTTGTAAAATTCTGTCAAAAGAAAGCACGTCTGCAAGGCATTATAGGCGAAGACGGCTGTAAAAAAAACTCAAAACTATTTCTCATCTGAGAAATTGCATCTGCCAATGGAGTTGTCCTGGCAGATTTTGCCGTTGATCCACATGGCACCATCAAAATTGGCACCAGAAATGTTTGCTCCTTCAAAATTCACCTGATAAAGCGTCGCTTTTTGAAAATTGGCTGAAATCAGGTTGGATCCGGAAAAATTGGCATAAGAGAGATCAATACCGGAAAAGTTTGCCTGATATAGATCACAGTTGATACAGATTTTAAACCGAATTGCCCGGGCATATTTTTTTTCGTCATAAGCCTGAAGCGATGGTACCGTCATCCCAGAGATGACGATCAGCAACATCAGGTAGCCTGTTAATCTGTATCGAATTCGATTTATCACAGATGCCTCCAATCTGGTATCGATTTAAAAATCCCTTTAAAACCAGCTACATGAATGATCAGTTGGGGGTAGTTTGAAGGGACACGTCCTTGATTGACATCAAAAGCTGACAATCGTTATGAATTTGTTTGATAAAAACTTTCAGAGCGTTGACTGGTGCCTGGAAAACGTATATGCTTACAGGATTGGTTAGTTGTTTGTTGGTTAAGTTATTGAAAGCTGTGTCAGTGACAGAAGAAAAAGAGGAATAAGAACATGCCCATTTACGAATACATTTGCGAAAGTTGTCATCAAGAGCTTGAAGTTATTCAAAAAATATCCGAACCGCAATTAGTTGTTTGTCCAACATGTAAAAAATCAACCCTGAAAAGAAAAGCATCCATGTCCGCTTTTCATTTAAAGGGAGCCGGCTGGTACAAAGATGGATACAGCGGTGTGAATGGAAAGTCAAAAAGCGATTCCGTGGATACAACACCATCCACCACTACGACCGAATCAGCGACTGCTCCAAAAACAGATGCGTCACCCGCTAAAACAGATGTTTCACCACCCAAGACGACTGAATCGTCCATATCGGAACCCAAAAAACTTCCCAGTTCCAAAGCTTCATAGGATTTTCCAGCTGGCCGATTATCAGGCCCGGCTTTGTACTGACTGGCATCATGCAGCAATACGTTTTTCCAGTTCGGCAACCAGTTTGGGCCAGGCCGAAGGATTACTGCCTCCGCACTGAGCGATTGTGGGACTGCCGCCTCCCTTGGCTGAAATGATTGGAGCCAGCTCCTTGACTAAGTTACCTGCCTGCAAGCGGGGACTCAGACTTTTTGAAGTAGCGATCACCACTGAGATCTGGCTCTCATTTGCTATCCTGGCAAGCATGATCAATCCGGAGCCCATTGCCTTTTGAAGGGCAATGGCTTGAGATTTCAAATCGACATCTCCATCCACTTTCATTATCAGGGTTCGAATATCGCCTATCATTTTTGTCTGGTCAAGGGCCGCCGCCGCCGCCGCGGTCTGAGCATCCTTCTGCAGCTGGGCAATCAGTTTGTCTTTTTCCTTCAATTGGAAAATCAGTTGATTGACGCGATCTGCCACCTCTGCCAGAGGCACCTTGAATGTCTGGGCGATATCATCCAGTATTTTGATATTCTGCTGAACATAAGCCAGGGCTTTTTTACCGGTCATCATTTCGATGCGTCGGATACCGGCGGCGATGCTCTCTTCCGAGATTATTTTAACGAAGCCGATATTACCAAGACGGTCGGTATGTGTTCCGCCACAGAGCTCCTTGCTGGCTGAACCGGCTGAAACGACTCTGACCTCATCACCATACTTCTCTCCGAATATTGCCATGGCACCGGTTTTCATCGCTTCATCAAAGGACATTTCATCGGCCACGACATCCAAGTTCTCAAGTACCCGTTGATTGACGAAGTTCTCCACATCCTGGAGCTGTTCTTTTGAAACAGGGGCATAGTGGCTGAAATCGAACCGGAGTTTTTCGTCATTTACAAGTGAGCCTGCCTGTTTGACGTGATCCCCCAGTACAGCTCTGAGAGCGGCCTGTAATAAATGGGTTGCTGTGTGATTACATTCAATCTCTCGCCGACGTTTCAGGGAAACGCTTGCTATAACCGGATAGTTGGGCGTTATTTTTATTTCAGGGGCTGTGATGCTGGCCACGGTTCCGAATGCAATATTCAACCCTGCCACAGGGCTTTGTGTATCGGTGACAATAATCCGAAATTCATCACTGGTAATATCCCCTTTATCCCCGACCTGTCCGCCGGCTTCTGCGTAAAAAGGAGATTCAGCCAATATGATTTCGAGTTTGTCATCTTTTGAGAGGGTATTGGTCAGCTGACCATTCTTGATCATGGCTGACACGATCGTCTGCGTTTCTGTTTTTTTATACCCAACGTAAGTATTTCCAAGACCTTTTTCCAGTAAATCGAGGTAGATCGCGCTGACTTTCAAATCTACTTTTTTGGCATCCTGAGCTGATTTTGCTCTTTCCCGCTGTTCGGCCATCGCATTTTCAAATGCTGCCCTGTCGTAGGTGAATCCCTGATCCTGGAGAATATCCGCTGCGAGATCAACGGGAAATCCATAGGTGTCATAGAGCTTGAATATTTCCTGGCCGCTAATTTCACCGATTCCTTTTTTGCGATGATCATCCAGCAAATCACCGAGTATTTTCATCCCCTGATTCAAGGTTGCACTGAAACGGCGTTCCTCCTGCTCGATGAGAATCTTGCCGTACTCCTGAGATTCTTTTAATTCGGGATACGCGTCCGACATCATCGGTACAAATTCGATCCCCAGATCAGAAAAGAATCCTGGGCGATATCCGAGTTCCTTTCCGTGCCTTGCGGCTCTTCGGATAATTCTTCTTAAGACATACCCTCGCCCTTCGTTGGACGGAATGACGCCATCGGCAATTAAAAAGAGGGTTGCCCGAATATGGTCCGCGATCACCCGAGCGGAGACGATGCTCTCATTTACTGAACCACTGGGTTGAGGGGCATTTTCCAGAACACTTTTGACCAAACCACTTAACAGATCAGATTCATAATTGGATTTGAAATTCTGAACAACCGAGGCGATCCGCTCAATACCCATACCCGTATCAATACTCGGTTTTGGCAGCGGGGTCAGAGACCCGCCTTCTTCTCTATTGAATTGCATGAAGACAAGATTCCAGATTTCCAGGAACGTACCATCATCTTCCTCAAGGGATTTTTGTACGGTATAACCCTCCCTCAAGGGCTGCAGTCGATAGTGAATTTCAGAGCATGGACCGCATGGACCGGTGTCCCCCATTGACCAGAAATTGTCTTTTTCTCCCAGTCTGCCAATGTTCGCGGCCGGAATCCCGATCAACTCGTGCCAGAGGTCAAACGACTCCTGGTCATCCTCGAAGACAGAGACAACCAGTTTGTCTTTCGGCAATTTCAGAACATCCGTCAGATATTCCCAGGCATATGAAATCGCATCCTGTTTAAAGTAGTCTCCAAATGAGAAGTTCCCGAGCATTTCAAAAAACGTATGGTGCCGATCGGTTCGACCGACATTTTCGAGATCATTGTGCTTGCCACCGGCACGCATGACTTTCTGTGAAGTTACAGCCCGGGTGAATTCGGGTTTTTGATTTCCCAGGAAGTAGTCCTTGAATTGGTTCATGCCGGCATTCGTGAAGAGAATTGTCGGGTCGTTATGAGGCACCAGAGATGAACTTCGGACATGTTTATGCCCTTTGGATTCGAAAAACTGGATAAAAGATTGACGAATTTCATTGCCTGTCATGGCCATTTATTACTCCGCGTTTTTAAAAAATTGTTCTGCACACAGCATGATACGTTTCGTTATCACACACTTTCTGCTAATGTGTTTTGAGTGATCCTCATTTTTATCAAATCCATTGAAAACCAGCTAGTGCTATCACTAAAAATTTGATATCCAATATAGGTTCTGATTGACATGCCCCAAAGATAGCCTGTTTTTCTGAGCGTGTCATCGTAATGTTTCTGAAAAAAGCAAAACCATCAGACCGGGATTACTACACATTGAAAAACAGTGTACCTTGCTGTCAGTGACAAACTCATACAAGAAATTCATGGATGATCAACAGAAAGTGGTTTTCCTGGATAGAGACGGTGTTCTGATACACGATGTTCACTATCTTTCCCAACTAGAGGATATCCAGTTTTATCCAGATGTGCCTGATGGATTAAAACGACTGCAGAGGAGTGGTTTCCTGCTTGTCGTCATTACCAATCAATCCGGCGTTGCCAGAGGCTATTTTCCCCCATCCTTCGTCAGCGATTGTCATGCAAGGATGAACCAGATATTAGCTTCCAATCGTGTAACGCTGGATCATCTTTACTTTTGCCCCCATTACCACAGTGGCTCGGCACCCTACAATATTGACTGCGAATGCCGCAAACCGGCTCCAGGGATGATTTTCCGAGCCCGGAGGGAGCTGAATCTCAGTCTGCAACATGCGTATATGATCGGTGACAAAATGTGCGATGTTGAATTGGCCCACAATGCCGATATCACCGGAATTCTGTTGACGACAGGACAAGGGAGGGAACATCAGCAGCCGGTGCTGCAGGTTTATCCGTCAACCCCGGTTTTCAGCTCCTTTTCTCAGGCGGTTGATTATATCATCTCATCCACGAAAGGACGCCCGGATTCATAACCTTCCGACGTGGGTTTCTGCCGTGTACGCCGTGAATCACCCAAGTGCTGCGGCTAATGGTTTCCAGGAATAGCAAACCGGCTGAAAACAGGATAATGGTCTGACACAACTTCATCTCGTATCACTGAATCCAAAACGCGAATACCATTCATACAGTATAAATAGTCCAACCTCGCATAGGATGGAAACTGGGTCCAGAAAGTAAATCCACCCCAGATGTGCTTTTCCAGATAACTGTCCACGGCAATGTCTGATAATTTCTGGATCACAATGGAGGAGGGCGTGGCATTCAAATCCCCACCAAAAATAACGGGACCCTGAAGCTTCTTTAAGTAGTTGAGAAAAAAATCAAGCTCCTGGATCTGCATTTTCAGGACATAAAACCCCCATTCGAGTGCCGCAGGCAAGGTCCGGTCGGCAGGTCGCCCGGCAAGAAACCGTATTGAAATGGCATGCAGCAGCGTGCCGTTCACATTAATGATGGCATGGACGAAAGAGCGATTCGGATTCAGATGTTGACGGCTGACTTCATTGGATTTACTTAAGGATGCCTGTTTTGAGGGCAGCATGATTTCCTTGAATTCAACAACGGGATAGCGGGAAATAATGGCGGTTCCTTCCTGCTGTCCCATATAAAAGGACCAGGGTCGGATGCTTTCTTCCAGCAGTTGGCGTTCTTCGTCAGATAACACGTTTTCAGATAATAGATACAGATCCGCATCCATATGTTGAATTGCGGCAATCACCTTTTCCAGACCATACGAATAGTAGCGCACATTCAAGGCAATAACCGATACCGTTTGTTCCTGCTGTGAACCGGATGTTTCTGTTGCCTGGACCTTGCTGAATGAAATATCTCCATATATGAGGAAAAAAGCCAAAAAAACAAGCCCTGAAAAAGCGGCTATTTTTCTGTTTCCGAGTATCCAGAAAATCAGAACCAGTGGTAAAACAAAAAAAGCAAACCCATAGGGTGGGAAAAAGCTCAAAGCAATATATCTTGAATCGATTGGAAAATAGTGTCGGGATACCATGATCCAGACAATCATGACTAATAGAATCAAACATCCAAGGATTCCGTTCAGCAAACGAATGGCATTTTTAATCATGATTGTCTAATGACATGGTCGAACATTGTCGGATATTTTTCCAGGGAGGGCACATTCAAGGAAGAAAGAATGATGGCACTTCAAACTGGAGAATGGTTGCTAAATCTTAATTCTTCAATTAGAATCGAGATGATTTTTCCGGTCAGATTCCTTCAATTCATGATGACTTTTTCCGAAATGGATTCCTGAAAGTCCGCTTCATGGCAGCGATCGAATAAAACAGGAATTGCGATTCTGGTTTTAACCCGTGAACAACAACGAACGAAACCGTTGACAGAGCAGCAGGACACGATTGCTATTTTTTGGAGAATTCCTGTTTGCAGATTTCACTGCAAAAAACTTTCCCATTATGGTGGAGAAGTGAGGATTCTTTAAAATAGCTGCCGCATTGATCGCATTGCACCAGTTCTGTCGTTTCTTTCAGCTCTTTCGGTTTTTGAATGTTCTCGAGCACCAAATAGACGCCGTTTTTGATCACCTTGAATATCAAGTAACCAGCTGATATATAGATTAAGTATTTTAGCATAGGACCCAACGTCAAAACACGTCGTGATGGTTATTTGTGGATAATGCGGGTTAACTACTGATTAACTGATTCCATTTTAGCAATATGGAACCATCCAGTAAAGAAACTCAAGTAAAAACAGATGAAATATGGCATTTATCGCAATGGCTGGGTATTTCCACCTGGAGGAATCTCCTGGAATTACCCAAAACCGTCAGAACTCACAACCCTGAAATACTGAACTTGGAACGCTCCCTTCGATTTACCTTTGTCCTCCCAAATCCAGATTCTGCAGACAGATTAACGCAGGTGTTTGTTTCCGAAAAAACAGATTTCATGTCGCTTTGCCAGTTTCTGCCATTCCTGTTTGAAAAGCATCGGCTTTTTATCTGTGCGGACAGTCTTATCCAGCAACGAATTCTGGCTTTATCACAGGATGATATATTCAAAGATGACAGTCAGGTAACAAAAACCCTTAGTTTCCTATTGGAAAAAGCCGCACAGGACAACGCTTCGGATATTCATGTTGAAAGTCTCGCGGGCACAAAGCAGGTTCGGATGCGGATCAATGGAAAATTAAAACAGATATCTCTGCCGGATGCGATTGATGACCGACTGTTTACAAAAATCAAACTGCATTCGAGAATGAACATTGCACAAAAAAGGGCTCCCCAGGATGGTCATTTCCCTTTTATCAGCATCCATGGGAAAAAGTACGACCTGCGCGTTTCGACAGTGCCAGGTATAAACGGTGAAAAAATCGTTCTGCGACTTTTGCCGGCAACGTCGGTGCAGTTCTCTATGACAGAGATGGGCTTCTCTGATTATCATATCTCCGTGATTCGACAATGTCTGCATGTAAAAACAGGCATGATTCTTATCACAGGTCCGACCGGATCCGGAAAAACAACCTCACTCTACGCGATATTAAAGGAATTACAATCTGAATCCCTGAATATACTTACTATCGAAGATCCGGTGGAATATCGACTGAATGGCATCACCCAGGTGGAGGTCAACAATCTGGCGGGTATCAGCTTCTCTTCCGCGCTGCGTTCATTTCTGCGTCAGGATCCTGATGTGCTGTTGGTCGGAGAAATTCGAGATACTGAAACGGCTCAAATTGCTGCCAGAGCTGCTCAAACAGGTCACCTGGTCCTTTCAACGCTTCACTGCAACAACGTGTTCGAAGCGATTCACCGGTTGAAAAACCTGGGTGTCAAAGGGGATGATATTGCAACCTCGCTGAAACTGCTGGTGTCACAGCGACTTGTTCCCCGAACCTGCACCTGTGGCAACAACCCCGATTGTCAAACATGCGGCGGCAAGGGGATTTCCGGAAGAATTCCTATTCTTGAGACGCTGCCGATCAGCGCCGTCATCAAGAAGAAACTATCCTACGAAGATTCTATCTCGGATATTGAAAAAGTATCCTTTGCGGAGGGATTTGTTCCGATGCGGGAATTTGGTCAGAAACTGGTCATGAAAAGAATGATCAGTGCCAGCGAACTGGACTCAATTTTACCGGATGATTGAGTCCGCAAGTAGCAGTGTGCGCTGTGATGCCGTTTTAAGAGACTACGGTGGCCATGGAAACAGTTTATCTATGGAAGGCGATTACGCTAAAAGGCATGCAGGGTGACGGGATTATAGCCTGTACCTCAAAAAGAAAAGCCTGGAGTCAACTAAACAGACAGGGATACTACCAGATAGAGCTGGATCGCGTGCCCGGTGATCAGTTAAGGTCAGCCCTGGATAGTCAGAATCTTATCTATATCCTCGATTCATTCACTGCCATTCTTGATGCCGGTATTTCTATTGTAGAAGCTCTTGAACTGTTGATCAGTGATCGAAAATCCATCATTGTGCGGTTTGTTTTCCTGACACTCAGATCAGCTTTACATACTGGAAAATCAATGGAGGACGGCTTTGCAGAAATGGTTCCGCTATTTTCCACCTTCTTTATTGCCATGATCCGGCTGTGTGAGAAAAGCGGTAAACTACGGCAGGGATTACGTGACCTTAAGATTTACTATCAGCATCAGGAAAACAGACGACAGGAACTGTTGCGGATATTTCGGTACCCCAAAGTGATATCCGGTATGATCCTTTTGATGAGCGTTGGAGTGATCGTTTTTATTGTACCAATGTTCAGCAACGTTTATGCCTTGTTCAAGGATGATTTGCCAATCTTAACCCTGATGATGGTGAAGCTTTCCAGATTTTCACACCAACACAGCATCCCTATTCTGACAACTATTGCCGGTATCACGGCCTGGAGTGTTATGCCCGTATTCCGGGGCTTTCATCCATGGATTATTTTGAAGCAGAGACTGAGGAAGGCCCTTCAGTCAAGAGAGGACCCTTTTTTGTATGCCCATGCCATGTCTCTATTGCTGGAAAGCGGACAATCGGTCAATCAGGCGGCAAAAGAGGCTGCGGCCTGTATGTCTCAAAAAAACCGCAAGCATGGTCAGATGTTGACGCAAAAACTCAATTCCGGTCTCGGTTTTTCCGAGGCTTTTCAACACTCACACTGGTTTCCGCCTTCGTTTTATCGGTTTATTGCCCCTGCAGAGAAAACCGGTTTGTTGAAGCTGGGATTCGAGCAGGTCTATACCTATATCGATCGACGACGCCAGACACAGTTCGAAAAATGGAGCAAATTCATGGAGCCTCTCTTAATGATGATCCTGGGGATGGTGACATTAACCCTGCTGCTATCCATTTACCTGCCTATTTTCGAGCTGGGCAATCGTATCGGTTGATGTTTTTTCGGTTACATCCTGGA
>JAHJRI010000244.1 GCA_018830885.1 bacterium
ATAGCCCACCAGGTCGCAGAAGAGCACCGTCACAATCTTGCGCTCGCCCTCAATCCGATCACGCTGGGCCAGGATTTTCTGGGTGAGACCGGCGGGCAGGTAGCGCTGGATCTTGTCGATTTTTTCGTCGAGGGAGGAAAGATCGGGGGTGTTAGCCCGGGAAAGATCCGTTCCGCACTCGATGCAGAATTTACTACCAGGTGGATTCAGTGTCTGGCAGTTGCCGCAGACAGCTTCCAGCTGATGACCGCATGCATTGCAGAATCTGGCTGTTTTGGGCACTTCCGCCTGACACTCAGAACAGATCATTTTCGTGTCCTCCCACTGGTCGATCTTAATTTCCTGTCATCATTCAAAAGGATACGGCTTGTTACGTTCTTTTCCAATGGCTTGCAGCATTTCATCGCCATTCGCATAAACCGGAGCGTATTTTTCAGGAGATTTGATAACCATTGAGATGGACTCAGTCGGGCAGACTGACACACAGAGTCCACATCCAATGCATTTCTCCTCATAGATAGTTGTAACGCCGTCTTCAAACCGGATGGCGTTTACCTGGCAACGGTCAAGGCAATCCTCACAATCCGTGCAGGATTCCTTATCCAGCACAGCATAATAATTTGATTTGCCGATGGCATTCGGCATATCATACTTGACCAGATAGGCCAGCGCTTTACAGCAACAGCCACAGCAGTTGCAGATGAATACCTTATCATCGGCATGATTTGACGAGAAATGAATGAGTCCATCCGCTTCGGCCTTGTCCAACACCTGCAATGCCTCTTCTTTTGTGATCTCTCTGGCAAGTTCATTCTCTATATAGTAATCCGCAGCAAGCCCAAACATCATGCAGGCTTCCAACAGCTTGTCACATCCGTCTCCCACCATTTGGGCTTCCTTTCGGCAGATGCAGGGCGCAACCGCAAATCTGGTCTGGGCATTGATAATCTCTGATATCTTCTCAAAGGGTTGAATTTCCTTGATCCCCATGATTTCCTCTTCAATGGGAATGACGCGAAAACCGGGGACGGTCGTATTTTTTTTCGAAGGAAGCATACCTTCCTGATAGAATCTTTCATAAAGCTTGATATTCTCATCTGTCAGATTGTTCAACTGGAATTCCCATATCCCAACCATCCAGGGCGCCAGGAGGTAGTAGCGGCTGTCCTCGGATTCGGTGTAGCGCAGAATAAGGCCTCTTTTTGACATATCATACAAGATCACCGAGAGCTCCTTTTCATCTCTGCCGGCCCTTTCCGCGATGGTTGAAACCGCTTCTATAGTGGGTCGCATGTGCAATGCAATTTCAGCCTCTTCAGGGCTGAAAAGATGTTCCAGAACCTCCAGTTCCACACCGCTGCTGGTTTTCGGAAATCCCTGGGGAAACATATCCAGTCTTTCACGAAGTTTTTCATATACATCAGTCATCGGTTCTTCCTCAAAACAAGTGATTATTAAAAAATGATGAAATCGTAAAAACCCCAAAACCGTCACCCCCGCGAGGGCGGGGGTCCAGTGGGAATGACGGGATGAGACGAATTCGAGCTTTTTACGGTTTTATCAAACTTTCCGAAGTTCAAAATTTTACTGATTTATAATTCCTGGAACCCTGAAACTTTTCAGGGTTCCAGGAATGGCTTGCCACCTGTTTATCACAGACATTTTCGGAAGTCCAGCGTGCGAAAAACCAGTCACAAAGACTGGTTCTTTGGTCAGTTTCAGGCAGGGTGCCTTCTCCTGGCAATATGAAGAAGGCACTGCCAAAAGCATTTTTATTTCCGTACAGGGAGGATTTATTTTTTCTTCCCGACAGCGATCAGATCAGATGCGGCTGGGGCTTCTGCCAGGATATAATCGGAATACACTTGGGGACCCTGTAAAACAGCGATATGATCATCCGGCACCATCACAGACACCATATAGAGTTCCAGGATCGCAATGATAGCGAATAGCAACATCACACGAATGAGCGGAAAATCATCAGTGCGGGCAGGCGCACAGTTTTTTGATTCCTGAGTCATGGCTGATCTCCTGATGAGGTTTTTGAAAAAGGTTAACCATTTAGAGAAAGCAAACAGACATTCAGTTACGTATTCGAACGAAAAACAGCAATGAAAAAAATCGGGCATCCTCTCAGCCTTTTTCCAGTGTCTTTTTCACTGTCAAAAGCAATTCAGAAGTCGACTGCTCAGCATGTGCTTCCGCCGAGGCAAGCAGCGTCGACGCATCCTTCTCTTCAGCCGATTGAAGCATGCGGATAAAAGACTGCATCCCGCCCGCCGTCAGGGAACCGTTTGAATTTTGAGTTCTCAACGCTGCAGCGATGACGTCAACCACCTCAACCTGGACGCCCGGTGGAATTGACTGCAAATGAAGCATTCTACGAGTTATGTCCGGCTTCAGGTCTTCCGGCAATGCATTGAACAGCCTGGCTGCCTGACCGGTATGGCTGAGAGCAACAATGATCATAACGATGGTCTGCGGGTGCTCCCTCGCCAGATATGATGCCAGATCATCGGGATCGGTCTGCTCAAGCACATGAAGATTCTCCGTATGTTTTTCCTCGACAGATGTCTGCATTTTGTTTTCGGTTTGCATGGTGTCACCTGATTGGATTTCATATGATTTCTGTGCATCACGACAGAATTTCCGACAACCGAATACCATATCGGTCATTGACGAGAACCACCTCTCCCCGGGCCATCCGTCGACCAGCTATCCAGATTTCCAGGGGTTCACCGATCGGTAAACCCAGACGAACCAGAGATCCCGTTTTCATTCCCATGATTTCCCGTATTGCAGATTTCTCCTTACCCAGCCCGACGCGAACCGATACCGGGATATCGCCCAGGATTTCCCTCAGGGGATGGTTGTTGATTTCTTTCATCATTCAGCTCCTGATTCCTGGGAAAATGTCCTTCCCAACTCTTCTACGACCGGCATCAGTTGGACGATCCGGGCACCGAAGGTATTATCCGGCATCATAACGACCTCCCCCTTGGCGACCAGTGCTTCGCCCACATAGACGTCCAGTGACTCGCCAACCTGCCTGTCCAGTTCTATGATGGAGCCGGTCACAAGAGACATGACACTGTCGATGGACATCTCGGTCGAGCCCACCTCCAGGGTCACCGGAAGCTTTGAATTCAAAAAGTGCGCAAGCCCGCTGTCAGCAGGGACGGATATCCTAGCAGCAAAAGCCTCCAGGTGATCCGCCTGCACCCTGAGCATTGGTTTCGACGCCTCCGACATATTCAGGCTGAAGCAGTAGATGCCGGACTCTGTCACTTTCAGCCCAACATCCGGTCCATCTTTCTGAAGTTGCACCAACTGGTTCAGGACCAGATCCGCATTGGCATCAAATCCGAATGTCGCAATGGATTCGGTATCTTTCACTTCAATGGAGAATTCGATTCTGCCAATGGACAATTTTAACAGCAGTGAATATACCCCATCATCGTGCTGATTGAATTGATGGTGTTTTACCAGGCTGTTTTCTTCAATGCTCAATAACACGATCGATTTCATATCCCTCCTTTCAGGGCCATCGCCTGTTTTTTCAGATTCTCAAGGGTTTCATTGACAGGAGCCGGACAGGTTTCAATAACATGCACTGTCCGCCGACCGGCATCCTCTTTCAGCAGCCCCACAATTTTTAGAGAACCATTTATATAAATATCGATGGGAGCGTCCCTTTTGCGGCCTGACATCAGAATGTCCCCTTCTTTCAATTTGATCAGGGTGCGAACCAGCAGCGGTTTTCCGCTCACTTTCGCAACCAGTTTCAAACGACATTCGCGAAGATTCCTGGCGATCCGCTTTTCGAACCGGTTGGCGCCTGCCAGGTCTGTGATGAACCCAGCCTCCAGCAGCGGTCTGACAGGATCAATCATGGTGTAGGGAATACAAAGTTCGAGAGCCATCGGTCTTACCCCCAGATCCACCGCGAAGGAAACCTTAACGACAACTTCGCTGCGGGGGACAATGGCAGCGAAGAGCGGGTTGGTTTCCGTTCTGAGATAGGCCGTTTGCACTGGAAACACGGGTTCCCAGGCTGTCTGGAGGTCTTCCAGGGCTGATACAGTCACCCGCTTCACCAAGCGCTGTTCAACCGCTGTGAAGTCCCGGTTGCCCGCGTCACATTCAGGCTCGCCGCTCCCCCCGTAGAAGACATCCAGCAGATTGTAAATCAGCGCCCTTTCCAAAAGCATGATGGCAGATCCCGTCAATGGCTTCAGCTGAAACAGATTCAGGGAAGAGGGTACCGGCAAAGACGTTTTGAAATCCCCGAATTTTATCAATCCGGTCGAGCACAAAGTTACCGCCACAGGCTTCCTGAGCGCTACCGAAAGTGTGATGCGAAACATCCGCGCGAATCGCTCGTGAATCATCTCCAGCGCAGGCAAACGGCCCCGGGTGATCCGATCCTGATTCCTCAGATCATATGGTATCGCCTGCGGTTGACCTGGAATCCCTGCTGTCGTTTTTGATGCTGATGTCAAAACCACCTCCATCTTAAAAAAGTCGTAACGGTTCGGCTCCCCTCCGTCGGGTTTTTTATGGCGAATAGTTACAAGAAGTCAATCATTGAATAATTTCACTGATCTGGATGATGGGTTCAATATCCGTATAGTTGGGGATATCGGCCATGATCGCTTCGGCATTTTCGGCAAAAACCTGTTGAAAGGTTTCAGCCGAATCAAAAATCAGATGTCCAAAACAGACAAATGGCGCAGGTACCCCGGGTGCGCCACCTGCAATGCCGATATCGATCCTGGTTTCCTGCAGCGCCGGACCCAGTTTTTCCTTAATCATCGGCATGTGATGATCTCGATAGTAGTCATGATCAAACTGCGCCCCTTCCTTATTGGTATAGAGAATACTGACTTTAACCATTTTGGCCTCCTCAATCGTTTAACGTTGTCAAACAGGACACAATGCCATTAACTTGAGGGTCTAATGCCGAAAGCGTGTCTGGATGCGTAAGTTAACGGCATGGAAACAGGACAATGACAGACCTGGATCAGCAGATTCCCGATCAGCCCAGCAAAGCAGCAGCTTCTGCCATTTCATAATAGGTCTTCATTTCCCAGGTATAGTCCGGGATATTCATATAACCCATCAATCGCTTCGTGATGGCGTCTGTGGCGTCCTTCAGTTTTGCATCATCAAATTCATAAACAGTAATGCCCTTCACACCTGTCCCCAGGTCGGCAGTGCCATATGGCCCTCTCATGGTGATGAACGACGCAATATCCTGCATCTTTGCATTGGTTTCCATCACTTCGGCCAATCGTTCCCAGGGAACATAATTTTCGACGATGATAACCATGGTTTTCTCCTTTGATTCATTGGTGATGTTATGGAACGTGAACTGCAATAAACAAAAAGGATGTTGAACCGAAAACGACTTGGGGTGACAACATCAACCACAGAAGAACAATTTTCTGAAATAAAAAAAAGGGTGTTTCCTGTCAATTCCATGCAAAACCATGAAAATTGAGTAATTATTCAGTATCCCCGCTCGATTCCGGTGAGGTGCTGAAGAGATACAAAGCAGTGTGGGAGGAGGCGTCATTTAACTGAAAGCGAGTGATGCAATACTCGGAGGAAGGGGCGTTGTATTAAACTCTCCGGGGATGCAGCTAGTAAAGAATTCTGCTCTGAAGGGATTCCAGATGATTGATCTTATCTTCCAGCTCCAGGCGAATTTTGTGTGCGGTATTGGGACAGTTCTGAAGGGTAAAATAGCCTGTCCGGAGGACATTTTGCCAGCGGGGATTTTGCGGCAGCTTGTTGATATTGAGGTAGCGATCCAGGGTTCGGGTACTGTATGTGCCATACTGATCGATGGAGGCAGTCCAGATGTCACTTTCCTGGGCCAGTTCGATTTTGGTTTTTCCGGTTGTCTGCATCCAGTAGCGCAGGGCCAGCGAGGTGATATCCACCAGCAAAGACCGGATATCCTGCACATCGGCAACGTCTTCTTCACTGCGCACCTTTTCTGAATCTTCTCGATCCAGCCGGCTGTTTAAATGCAGTAGTTGCTGATTGGTTTCTCTAAACCGTTTCACAACCACCGGCAGCAGGTTCAGGGTAATTTCAGGGTGCTCCTGGAGCAGCGGTAAAAAATCATTGGATTTCAGCACCAGGCATTCCGTTTCCTCAACCGCAATGATCGATGCCGATCGTTTTGCGCTGTCCAGCACGGACATCTCACCGAAAAACTCTCCGGGTCCGCAGAGTGCAATATCCAGCATCCGGTTGTCGTCGGTAAGCTTGACAATTTTCACTGTTCCACTGACCACAATAAAAAGGCTGTTCCCGATCTCCCCCTGCCTGATCAGCACCTCTTCGGCAGCAAACCGCTTTTCAGAGCAGGCCTCAGCCAGGTGCCGCAAGCTGTCATGATTCAGACCTGAAAACAGAGCCACATTTGTTAAAAATTTCTCTCGACCCATCTTTCCCCTGCCGGATAGTGGTGCAGATTTTTTTAAATCTTGTGTGCCCGGGTCTATTTGCTTTTTACACAAACCGTTCAACAATGTAAAAAACTGTTTTCAAAAATCAATGAGATCTTTTCAGATTGATCGAAAATGTCAATGGATTTTTAATTTTTTCTGAGTGGAATTGCCTTATCCTGCCCGGGTCAGACGTCAGAGCAACCGGGCAGGCGACAACAGAAAAAAGATCAATGAGGCGTTCATGACCCGCCTCCCCGGGCATGAAATTTCCAGTTTTGAGTCGACTTCGCTAAGCCAAAAAATCGTCACCCCGGACTTGATTCGGGGTCCAGATGGTTATGGCTTACCGTTATTCCGGCTTTCGCCGGAATAACGGTTGAGGGCGATTTTTGACTTTGCGGAGGGGACTCAGTATTACACCCAGTATTGTAAGTCATTGGCTGTTTTCACTGGATTGTCTGTTCTTCAAAGGTTCATAGTGAATAGTTGCTTCGATTGCCAGCTCGTCTCGCAAGGCGTTTTCAAGCCATGTGACTTTTTCATGTGCCGACTCGAATGAGATTTCATACTGAAATTGAATATGAAAGGTTATTTCTGTACTGATCCATAGCGATGGATGTGAACATGATGGATATCGCAGTCGTTTCCGACAATCCTATTCGTAAGCAAGAGAAGGCTCCAGGTCGTTTCTTCATCCGGTTTCTCTCCGATCAGTGGGTTAATGGACTGTTTAAGAATGTCGAAGGTTGCATAAAAAATCAGGACCGCCACAATGATTCCCAGTGCACCATCGACCCACCAGAAGTACCTTCCAGCATAAATTCCCGCTACAATCATGGCGGATGCAATGGCGTCGCTGCGGTGATGCCAACCGTCCGCAATCAAGGATTTGGACTTATATTTCCTGCCCATGCGGATTGAAAACTGAGCAATCCCTTCAGCTCTGCCGTGTCCGAATGGATGTTCCTCATCCGGACTTTTTGCTGAAAACCTCGCTCCGACCAGCACAACCACTGATGACAAGGAATCAGACAGTGTATGCCAGGCATCAGCCATGATAGCAACCGAACCGGTTGCCATCCCGATCCAATACTTGACTATAAATAAAAGGACATTCAGCCCGACAGAAAGCCAACCTTCCAAATATAGCCAGAACTGCCGTTTTTCGTTAAACGTTCCCCTGATATTGGGCACGATATCTGTTCTCCCCATGTGTTTACCCGTTGTTGCGTAGTGTTAATTCGAACGGCCCAAAGCCCAGCCTTAAAAAGCCCATTCTCCTGTAACCCTGCATGCAGTTCTGTGAACTTCCGGGACATGCGACTCTTCTAACAAAATTCTGACTAAACAAGGGAATAAACATGAATTGATGGCGTCGAGACGGCTAATGAGGATAATCGGCAGGGAATATGGGGTAATTTAAAGCCGGTATCAATTTTTATTCATCAAATGGCTTCTTTGAATTAAAGTCCGGAAGGCAGTGGTCTTGGCTGGATAATTCTTGAATGAACGCGTTATCCAACCCCAACCCCAGTGCGAAATCCAGAATACGTTGATATTCATGGCAGCGCAATGGGCGGTTGATCAGGGGGTTGGAGTCAGCTTTATATCGCGGGGAGTACTGAGACATAATGCTAACATGAATTTGTGGTGACAATTCAGCTAGAAATGCCAGACACTTTTCACTGTTTTCGATTAAGCCTGGCAAAACAAGATGTCGAACCAATATCCCTTTCTGAGCAATTCCTTCTCCATCCAGCTCCAGCTGACCAACTTGGTTAAGCATCTCTTGAATCGCTTTCGGAGCAATTTCGGCATAATCTTTTACATCCGACAACCTCTCGCCGGATAGATTATCCATATATTTTAAATCAGGCATATAAATATCAAATAGTCCTTTAACCTGTTTTAACACATCCAAGGAATCATATCCGTTGGAATTATAAATTGTGGGAATTGCTAATCCCTTTTTCCGGGCAATTTCTATAGCTTCCGCAATTTGAAAGACCATTTGAGAAGGGGAAACAAAATTGATATTATGCGCGCCACGGACTTGAAGAGACATCATCTCCAGGGCTAAATCCGTTGACGTCCAGGATTGCAGCGGTGTATGCAGAAATTCCTGGCTGATCTGGTAATTTTGGCAAAAAACGCAATGGAGGTTGCACCCGGCAAAGAAGATCGTTCCCGAACCTTTGTATCCTGAAATCGGTGGTTCTTCTCCATGATGCAACCCGGCGTAGGAGACTTTTATTTTATCGGCCATTCCACATTGACCTGTTTTGCCATCTAGACGATCAGCACCACATTGCCGGGGACAGCAATGACACGTTGCCAGTTGATTTAGTTTTGACTGATATTTTGACATAAGTTTTAAAATTGGATTGAAATTTTTCATATCAAACTCGTGCGACGGTGGCTCCCAATAATAGACTGATCACTACTGCGGTTTATCAAGTAAGACGGTACCTCCATTGCAGGTTTTGAAAAAGCCATCCCTGCCCCCCACTTGTGCCTGTAAATCCTCCTTTGGCACGACCATACAATTCGCATTCCAGGAGACGTTCCGTCAATGCACCGCAATTAACACTCTCATATGGATCTTCTGGTCTACTGCGGAGTTGATGTATTTCATTCGCCACGACTTCTTTACCGGTACCTGATTCACCGATCATTAAAACGGCTGTATCTGTTTTCGTAACGTCTTTGATAAGCTCTTTGACCTTTTTTATTCCAGGATCATTTCCTACGAAGGGGTCATCGATAGTTCAATGAAAAATATGACTTGACAATATTTTTCCCGAGGTACATTCTATAAATATGTTCATAACATAAACTAGTTCATATATCGAACTCCGAGGAGGAAAAGATGGAAAATGCAACCAATCAACAGCTGACCCAGATAATGGGTGAGATTCAATCGATAAAAAGCATCATCCACCAAAAAAAACCGGTTTTACATATCCTGTTACATCCCAAGCATTTAAAAATATTTATGCTTTTAACGGGAATCAGTGTCTGCTTTTTTTCCCTTGTCCATTATTATTTTGAGCAACGATACGGAAGTTTCAGTGCTTCGCCGCCACCGATTCCAGGAGTCTATTATTTTCTGGCAGCCCTGGTAGGAATTGTATTATGGTGTTTATTTTTTGTGTTCTGGTCCAAATCCTTAAGAAAAAATGGGGGAAAGTTTACCGGTGACCATGCCTGGTCCGGGGTTTTATCTTTCAGGGTAATTAACCTTATTCTCCCAGTTCGATTAATAGCGCTTGTCCTCATTATTTATTGCATAAAATATGAGATGCTTTTTTATATCATCCCGACTCTTTCCATAGCGATCGGATTACAGTTCAATTTCCTGGGCTGTATCACTGATACGAGAAACTATGTTATAGGCGGTTACTGGTTTATGACGACTGCTGTTATTATTTTCCTGAATAACTCGATTCCAGGTTCATTGGCGGTGTTGTTCTCCCTGGGGTGCGGAAGTCTATTATTTGGATTTTTACCGAACCCGGAGAAATAGTGTCATGGCAGATTTAAACAAACTCATACATGAACCTGCACGATTGCTTATTTTGACTTATTTAGCCAAAACCGAGGACGCCGATGTGAGTTTTAGCGAGTTAAAAAATGAACTTGGTATTAGTTCTGGAAATTTATCGGTTCAGTTGAATAAACTTCAGGATGCCGATTACATCAAGATCAATAAAAGTTTCAAAGATAACAGGCCTCTCACCTCGATATTAATTACCACGGCAGGTGTAACCGCGCTGGACGAGTATTTTGGAGAGATGGAAAAAATGATAAAGTCCTTTAGGGAATAGAAAACCACCCAGATTTAGTCGGACAATTTGAGTTTGTTGTCAAGAGGTGCCGAACTCAATTTTCAACCAATCAAAAAGTCGTGCGTCATAAAACAGTCGACTAAGACAGCATCTACGACTCCTGTAAAAAATCTTAGCCCAAATCCCAGCCGACTCTTGCCCAGTCCTGTGATCCTGTTGAGAAAATTGGTTTTGTTAGGTGACGGACTTAGTTCAAATCGTCGGCAAATACGACGAGATTACCAGACATTGCGGTATTATCGACACTGATCCAAAATGATAGATTAAAGCCGTCTTTACCGAACCTGCAGCCGATCCTTGCGCCATAGTTGTTCAATTTCCTGGTGGTCGAACGTTGATGGAAGGGGCTGTTTTTCCTGCAGTGACCGCTGTTTTATCTGCAGTGGTCTAAAACCCTGAACTTTATATTTCACACTACGAATCAATAACTTAAACAAGTAGCGCCTTTTTGGCATGATTGTTTCAGGATTATTTAAATAGTTCGTTGTTTTGTCTCCAACGTGTTTTTGAGTAACCTTGTAAAAACATGCTGTCACTACCAGCATTAAGTAGTGAAATCAGCGGATATAGGGAGTACTTGCAGGTGCCGCGCACTGTCCGCAAGAATGAAAGATATGCTTGTACATTTGGTGCATTGAGCAATCAGGCATCTGGGGAGGTACTCTATTTCATAACACCGGGAATTGAAGATAGCACTAAAACAGGAGTATGAGATGAAAGTTTATAAACTAAGACCTAGTGACCACCCTTCCAACAGTTTTGACACTGCAGAACAAAAAGCCAAGGAAATCGCCCAGGATGAGTTGGGCGATAACATTTCCCTGGTCTTCTATAACGATGACTTAAAGCTTGTATCCAATCATGGGGTAAAGTGCAAGATCTCCGAAAAAGAATCCTGCGGTGCGGGCGCATATGCGAAAAGCTTTGATGCAGACCTGGAAATCGTCGTCGGTGATCGGCATAAGTTCTATTTCCGCCATGTGGAAGACTATCTTGCGACTGAAGGCAGGAGTGCGGCCTTGCAACACGACCTCAATCTGACCGGATATCTTTAACCCATATTCGAAATCAAACACACGAAGATTGGCAATCAGTTGGGTATACTCGATCCGGTTATAGAACATATACTTGTCCAGTAACACGAACGGAGTAATCCTTCGTTGACGCAGCCACAACTTTTTGTCGGTTCATCCTTTCAGGCTCAGCAAACCAATTCGGCCCTACGACTTAGTTGAATGGAAGCTGATAAGCCGAATCATTCAGTCAAAAAAAACAACGTCATTGCGGCTGGTCTCTGAGTTGATGAATACAGCTCTCTGATCAGTCCCAGGTCGATGTTGTAGACGGGTTCCTTGAGGATATTATATACAAGATCCCGGTATTTCAATCTCCTCTCCGTCAGGAACTCATTGCAAAGGATACTCCCTGCCTGGGATTCGAATTCTGGCGCTATGCAGCGGTTGTTTACAGCTGAGGCATGAATTCAGCATCGTTAAGATAAAAATGAAAAAACATTCAGATACCCTCAATAACCTTCTGGATGAAGGCCGCGCTTTCCATGTTGTTTTTGGGAAGGGGTTGGCCAACCATTTATCCATGTCCCTGATCGCTCTTGAAAAAATGGGTGCCAAAGAGCAGCGGTTGATTGATTTCTACAACAGCTATGTTCCGAGGCTCCAGGAACTGCCCAATGCCGCTTTGCAGGACCCCGAAAACCCATTGGCAACGCTGGGAAAGGCGGGCTTATTTGCAAATCACCAGGCATATTTTAATGACAGTCTTGAGAAGTCCGGTACTGAGGAGGTCTTAAAAGGGCATCTGCCCAGCCTGCTTCCGGGAATTTGTACATCTGCTTTTCATGCCCAGATCAGGCTGGGCTATGGGATTGAGGCCAGCGATCAGAAAGAAATAGCCTATGCGCTTGCCTATTGGTCGGCCCACTTTCAGCCACTGGGAGAACTCGGACCAAAAGTCAGCGAAACACCGTTCGAAATACTGGAAGATATTGCCCCAATCGCCCGTAACCACTCATTTACACCGGGTAACATCGCCGCTCGTATGGGGGAGATCGCGGGGCTGAAAAGCTTTAAAAACCAGGTACGACAACCGGAAACGCTTTCTCTCGAGCTGTTGGCCGAATTGGCGATATCTGCTTATCTGTCGTCCGGGAATTTCACGTTACTTCACGGTGTAACCAGTTTGCACGCGTTGCGACTCATGCTGCCCTGGATTGATGATATGGAGTACGCGCTGCGCTGGTACTGGCAGGCCTTGTTGGTCGCCTATCTATCGACCGGTTCTGTAGGTCTGTCCAAACAAGCACCTGAAGATCAAAGCCCTTCCAGTTGGGAAGAGATAACGAAGAAAGCGATCACCTCCAATGACGAACATGTTATCAAAATCATCTATACCTGCTGGCAGGAATCTCAGCACTACGACAACAAAGATTATCAAAATGCAGCACAAATGGTGATCAATAACAGTTTTTAAACGGTTTATGGGGGATGGTACGAAGGGGGCTAGCGATTTATCGCTGTGCTCAAAAAAAAAACAGGCAGATACATGGTCGCATGTACCTGGATCGCTATTAACCATAGCTGTGAAAAAGACAGCAGGTGATACGACAATACACCGGCTGATTTTCCAGATGTCCTGTAAAAGGAGAAACAGTTGGAATCCAATACAAAAATCGCGCGAACTGCAGGTGTTTTATATCTAGTTATCATCGTGTGTGCTGGATTCAGTGAAGGCGTTGTTCGTTCCAGCCTTTTCATTCCCGAAAATCCTGCCTTGACGGTCCAGAATATCAAGGAGTCGGAATGGCTTTTTCGGATTGGATTTGTAGCTGATCTGGTCGCTTTTATGAGCGATCTGGCTGTTTCAGTGCTGTTGTATGTGCTGCTGAAGCCTGTGAACAGCACAATTGCCTTGATGGCTATGTTTTTCAGGCTGTTGGCGCATCCTGCGATTGCTACCGTCAATCTGCTGAACTATTTTGCAGTTCTTCTGGTTGCGGGTGGAACAGGATACATGGCAGCGTTCAGCCCAAAACAACTGCAGTCACTTTCCTTTCTGTTTATCGATCTGCACCATACAGGATACCTGATCGGTGGTGCATTGTTCGGTTTACATTGTCTGCTTCTTGCCTACCTGCTTTACCGGTCAGACTTGTTTCCGAGATTTCTGGGGTTCTTTATTGGTATCGCGGCTTTCGGCTACCTGGTTGAAAGTATTGGGATGTTTCTGGCTCCGGGGTACAGTGAAATTTACCAGTGGATAGTGGCGATCCCTGCAGTCATCGCCGAGGTGTCACTCTGTCTATGGTTGCTCATTAAGGGCGGCAGGAAACCGGCAGCAGTTGGTCAGACAACAACTGGAAAACCCGGGATGTCGGTAACATAGAATTGCATCTTATGGAAACACCATGAACACAATCAGCATTACAAAAGAGGTGTCGAACATTTCCCTTTCAAATGTGGCATTGATTACCGGTATCGGATTGACACTGATGACGATCCTGTCTTTACTCGCCATGCCTGCGGTTCAAACATTGGCTGCAATGGGGCATAAAGAAATGGTAGAGAACATAGCGAGCCAGGAGCAGAACCCCATTAGTTTACCTTCAACATCCAATATTCGGAAGAACAATGAAAGCGGTTAAATATTCCAAGTATGGTTCATCGGATGGATTGTACCTGTCCGATGTTGACAAACCGTTCCCGAAAGAAAACGAGGTACTGGTCGAGGTGTTTGCATCATCCGTTAATGCCGGAGACTGGCATCTGATGCGAGGCGAACCGTTCGCGGTTAGATTGATGTACGGCCTTTTCAAGCCTAAACATCAGGTTCTTGGTTCTGATATTGCGGGGCGGGTCGAAGCTGTGGGGAGCCATGTGACCCGGTTTAAACCAGGCGACGAGGTGTTTGGGGATCTCTCCGATTGTGGTTTCGGTGCTTTTTCAGAGTATGCCTGTGCATCTGAAGATGCCTTTGTTTTCAAACCGGCAAATCACAAATTTGAAACAGCGGCCGCTGCACCCTCTGCAGCCACTACTGCATTGCAGGGGCTCAGAGATGTTGGCGACATAAAATCCGGGCAGCGGGTTTTGATCAACGGGGCTTCCGGTGGTGTTGGCACCTTTGCGGTGCAGATAGCCAGAGCTTCAGGCGCTGAGGTAACAGGTGTCTGCAGTACCGGAAATATGGAACTGGTTTCTAGCATTGGTGCCACTCATGTCATCGACTATCGCAAAGAGGACATTACGCGCACTCTAAAAAAGTATGACCTGATTCTTGATACAGCTGCGTTTCGTCCATTCTCAGACTATAAGCGCATATTGACAGAAACAGGAACCTACGTGCTGGTCGGTGGGGCAGGCAGCCGGTTTCTCCAACTGTCTCTCTTTGGGCCGCTGGCGTCCAGCAAAGGTGGAAAGCGCTTTCGTACCATTATCAAAAAACCGAAACAATCAGACCTTGTGTATGTCAAGGATCTGTTGGAATCAGGTAAAATCACATCTGTCATTGACAGGCAGTATGATTTCACGGATACAGCCGCTGCAGTCCGGTATGTGGAAGAAGGCCATGCGCGGGGCAAGGTTGTGCTGAGTATCAGGTCAGCCGATAAAGAGGCTTTGAAATTGGCTGTAAATGGTTAAATGGGCGGCACTTATGGATATTGAAACGGTATAATCTGTCAGTGTTTTGACCACCTCTTTCTCCTCCAGATCGATATCACCTGACGATGCCCCCGCTGCTTCTTTGGTGACTTCTGGAGAACCACCGGTAATAACCCAACGCCAAAACCTCCGGAAAGACCTTTCTCACCGGTTAAAAACCACCCGATACCATAGCTGGCCGCTGTTTCTGACCATTTAATTTCTATATCGGTCTGTCTTTTTACAGGATCGTTCCCGACATAGGTATCGTTTGCTCCGCTCACCATCCAATCCCTTGAGACCAGACCAATCTGGAGACAAAAACCATATCGATCCCATCGGTAGTATCAACCGACAAGTTGGTTGGTGGTAAAGCGATAATCCAGTTCAATGTCCAGTATTGCTCCGTCATCCGATAAACTGAAAGGATCAAGGCCAAGATATCGATTTGGAAACAGATGGTAACCCAGTGATATGCCGTATCCAAGTATATGTGCAGCATGCAGTAGCGCTGCCCGATGGGAGCGGGTTTTACTGTTTACCAAAGCTGCTGATTGAAATGTCAGGAAAATCGCCGGGATGAACTAGAAAATGAGGATGTATTGAACAGCTTTTTGAGTAGCGCTCTTGAATTCAAATCTCATAGCATTCCTTTTTTCTCCTGATACGGATGAAAGGGACGTGAACGAACAAGTCTTCCGCACGCTCTTGAATTATGAAGGTCTCTCAAATCAGCAGATTCGATAACAAAACGTATCAGGAATAAAGGTCACCACCTTGACCCATATTTCGGTTTTGAGTATGGTGAACGCGACAGTTGTCACTGGACCAACAACTTTGAACCAATGGTATTGCAGGACGGCTTGACTGAGCCATATCAAGGGAGATTGAATCATGAGCAGACCAAAACTCTATGGGACCTCCGGTTCCAGAGCGCTCCGTTCAATTTGGATGATGGAGGAGCTTGGAATCGACTATGAACACATCCCGACCCATTTTAACGAAGAATCAAAGCAGCCGGCGTATCTGAAAATCAACCCCAACGGTCGCGTGCCCGCTCTGGTGGATGGTGACATTGTACTGTTTGAATCGATGGCGATTAATCTTTACCTGGCGAAAACATACGGCAAAGACCTTTACCCCACTGATCCGGCAGCCGAGGCCAAAGTCTGGCAATGGAGTGTATGGGCTATCAGCGAAATTGAGCCGCTTCAAATGCAGATTGTCATCCAGAACCTCTTTGTTCCCAAAGAAAAACGAAATCAAAAGGTAATCGACCACGCTACCAATGGATTGGTTCGACCGTTTAAAGTATTGAATGATGTTTTGGCAGGGCAGGATTATTTATTAGGTGACCGTTTTACCGTGGCGGACCTGAACCTCTCCTCCGTGATGTTGCTGATTCTTTTAATGAAGTACGATTTTAAAGAATTTCCCAACATACAGGCCTGGCTACAACG
>JAHJRI010000245.1 GCA_018830885.1 bacterium
AAAAACACAGCCTGCTGGGCTTCTTTGGGCATTAGATAGCCGACCACGTCGGCTGTACCCTTGGCCGCCCGCTATTGTCATTTACAGGGCGATTTACAGCGATTTGTGCACGAATACACCTGTGTTAACCGGATAGGCATGCTTTCTCGGTGCTGTCTGAGGTATTGCAAACCAGTTGTCCTTGAACCCTAGTGCATAAAATGACTTCGCATCCTTAATAAAGTAACCTGACAACCAGGGATACGTTTTATAAAGAATCTCCAGGGCATCAGATAACTCTTTCCAGATAATTTTTCTGAGCTGCTCGAACTTCGGTCCGGTCAGAATCAGGTTGCTGAATGGGAAAACGGTTACATGCCAGATAATGAACCAGGCATACGTGAAGGATTTTCCCGTATTATGGTGAATAGTACCATCTTCATCCTGATAAAGATGGTTTCCATCAATTTCAAATCCGAAGTATTCATCTTCTGGCAGGTATTCAATAGCCTTGATTCCAGAAAATGCTTCATTATCACCATTCCAAAGTGAAAAATTATTTTTATCCCAGTCTGGAATAGACAGAAACTCTTCAACGGAAACATCAAGCGGATTTTCCAGGTACCTTTCAGCTTGATTCTTACCTGGTTTACAACGGTACTTGAGTGATAAAAGGTGGCTGTTGTTCACAACAAACGGCTCACCTTTATCCGGAATAACCCGGCGCATGTCTTCACTGCCTCTATTCAGCAGCAAAACATTACGGGGAGTACCGTCATCCCCCATCAATTGATCACCTACTACAACATCTTCGACTCTTTTTACCGATCCATCATACATCCGAATGCCATGACCCTTCGCATGACACCCATGCCCTGAAACACAACTAACCATGAAATTAGGAACTGACATTGCGTTCATCAGTTCCCTTTGCTGCCAGGTTGGGAACTTCCCGGAAGCCTCAACCACAAATTTAAGAAACTGGTATCGATAGCGTAGGCAATAATCCTTGTAATACGGTATCTCGACCAGTGGTTTCTTTGGCAGTGCTTTTCCCATCACTTATCTGGATCCACAATATTATCTTCATCGATAGTGATATCCTTTGGTTTCTCAGTCCCGTCAAACCCTTGTTCCAGGTAAAGAGCTTTGATCTCTGATTTCCGTTCAGGGATAAAAATCTCGACTTGTTCTTGAAGGTTTTTCTGGTATTCCTCATACCGATTATTGAGTGTTTCAAAATCGAATCCGGTTCCATCTCCCTTTTCTGGATCATCAACTGATAGTTCAAACTTTGCTTGAGTCTGAATTGATAACGGGACGGCCAACCCACGGCTCGATAGTTCATGAGCAAGATCAAGAGCAGAAAGGCTGTTGTCAAATCCCTGGTTGCGAAATCGAGACCAGAGTTCAGCAATTTCCGGATCATTGTATTTGGTGTTTGCTGAAAGCGGATCCTTCCGGCTTTTCTCTTCATCTGCCATTGCCTTCAGCTTATCGTGCAATTCAATCTTGATCTCTTCCTTGATGATCTCGTAATCACCATCTTGCGGGTCTTGACCTTTCTCAACTCTGATCTCTCTTTTAGTCGTAAGTGATTTGATAACCTTGGCCTTTTCCCGGTCGATCTCATCAGAATTCTTGATATATAATCTGTTGTCTTTAACCTCCCCAAAATCGAAGATAGTGGTATCAACAAACATCTTCCTTGTATTGTTGATCTCTTCCAGGCGAACCTGATCTTTAGCTGCCTTTACACATCTCAGGTAATAGATATAGTCAGCAACGACGGGCCTCGCTAACAACTCACTCGCGCTTGATCGAGCAATAAATATATTTTTCTGGCCGTACACTTTTTGATAGGCTTGCCCTGGAGTCAGCTTTTCATTTACATAGGCTTCCGCGAAGTCGATCCACTGCTGTTTAAGAGATGGGTCAGCGGGCATATTGACTGTTACAATGTCTAACGGTTGCCCATCTTCATCAACTACTTGAACCGCGACTGTCTTTATTGTTGGAACTTGAAGAGTATGAACAACAGGGATCTTATCGGAATTATTTTGTACAGTTTTGTTCGTTTTCTTTTTCTTTGAAGATTGCTTATATGTGCGGATCTGCTGCTTTTTTTCCGGTTCCTTAATATTAGATTTTGGTTCCTTAATTTGTTCGCTTCCGTTTGATTTGGCTTGGGTCCTTTCAAGCCTCATAAAAGCTATACGAGTAGCGTCATACTTGAGATGCGGCCGTTTCGTTTTGCAGAATTCTGACAGCTTTCCTTCATATTCCTGGAATTGGTTATAGAGCTTTAAATAGTCTTGTTTAGCCATTGTTCTTAATTAGTTAGGTAAAATCTTGTACGGTTTTTGTACGCTTTAATTTTAACCTACCATGTAATTTTTCAGCATGGCAATACCAATAAATCGTCGGGTCAATTCATGACAGTTGTGTATTGCGCTATACCCTCTTAATTCGTTATCATAAAATTGTTTCTATTTTTCTTGCCTTAATTGAATCTTAATCCTTTCATCGTGAGGTTGATTATGGGAGAAGCAAAAACCGGTCCCGGCCGTCCTTATACACGCCAGTTCATTCCGCAAAACATTGTTGGAGGATTCCACTCTGATGAGATATTGGAGAGGGATCCTGAGACATTGCATGATTTTGTTCCCCGGATCTATGATAATCCGGATGAACGAAGGATCCTTGATAAGTGGATGGATCATTTCACTCGCCTCGGGACACCGTTTGTTGTGACCAAGGCGCAGTGTTCAAACAAGAAATGGCGTGAAATATTCACGCTTTGGACTGTAAAGGTGGCTTAACGATTAAGAGACTGCCGCTGGTGGCAGTCTTCTCTTTTTACCAGGCTCCAACATATCCGAATGGCAGACCAAAGGTTGCGTTGATACCGAAACGGATAAACGAAGCCTTTTCATTATCGGCTCGATATTCAGCATCTTCTTTTGCCGCGAGTATGATCGTCAATGCGGGTCCAATCTTGATCGAATCATAAACAAACATGTACTGGACCTCTGCAAAGACTCCTGTACTGTACCCACCGCTTTTATCGCTTTCCCCTTCCGGATAGGAATCGGAACTGGTCAAACCACCGTTTACCTGGATCTGTTGACCTTCTGCCATCCACCCCCGAGCTCCGATATAGATGATCCAATGGTTGTTGACGTAATATCCAGCATTGGAATCTTTGAATCTCACAGCATCGATTTTCTGATCGATATAGCTGCCACCCAGGTGCATGAACTCAGCAAAATTGTATTGGAGTCTGAGCTGTGTGACTTGTGTTGAGAACATGTACCCCGGGGCTCCCTGCTGGAATGGAAAAATAAAGTTTGCCGGCATGTTAAACCCGATTTCAAACTTTGATTCCAGGGGATGTGGGCCTACCTCTGGGGTTTTGCTGCTGCTCTTCTCAGTATCGAGTAGATTTCCGAGTATCACATTGGTATTACCTGTACCCGATCCGGTTCCCTTGTTATAGGTACCTTGACTGCGGGTTCTCAACTCCTGACTTTGCTCTTCCAGCTCGACTTCTTTCTTCCGTGTTTCCAACCTGGTTTCCCGATCGCATAATGCTTGATCGCCAGCTGTATTTGGTATGTGTTTCCCCATAACACAGGCCGCATATGCGTTATGGGCCAGCGAAATGATCAACACAGCAATAAAACAGACTCCCAGCATCAATAAAGGAATCGAACCAAGGTTCACTCTTGAATTTTTCATGATATTCTCCGGAAATTTTCAAAATTCTCAATAAAGGAATTACACATAATTAATTAATCATAATTTTTTATTGTTAATCAAGAATGAAGTGTGGCAACAAATAGAAGCTGACAGGAGGCGGGATCGAGCAGACTATTTTTTCAGAAGCGCTTTGATTTCTTCCAGGTTGTCTCTATTGAGATTTTTCAAAATGAACTGAACATCCTCTCTCAGAGATTTGTCCTTGATCTTGATTTTGGTAACCTCACCTTTTGTTGGCATGATAGCAAACTTGGCAATATGGGGAGACTGGATCCACTTTGCTCTTTCCGGTTCCAATCCTTCGGCCTGAATCGCTTCAACGCCCTGCCCGAGTAGTTTTGGATCGTTTTTGTATTTCTCTTTGATCTGATCTGGTTTATAGGCAATGATCCGGAGTTTCTTTACGACCTGCTTGAACTTCTTTTCATACTGCTTATACTTTTCGTCATCGGCCAGGATGTCGATATATCCCCATTCGTTCAGAAACCAGACAACCTTGGCGTCTTTATAGGCTGTTGATTCATTCACCCCGCATTTATCGATCAGGTATTGGGGAAAGTATTTCGCGTATCGTTCATCGAGCAATCGTTCCCGGTTATTGTAGATGATTGACAGGATCAGGTAGATCTCTCTTTTTGTGGTCGCTTCGTATTGATCAATTGAGTCGTATAATTCTGACAGTCGATCGGTAGCTTTGGCCAGGTCCTTTTCAGTCGGTTTTCCTTTCGCTAAAAGACTGGATACCTCTTCTGCAGTCCACCCGGCAATCATTGAGCGGTCAATAGGTTCATCGCCCCCAATGATCTCTTTTAACCCGGTGCCTACGGCTGATGTTTTTTTTGCCATCTTAACCCTGTTTAATGATTTCTTTCGATAGTGATAAAAAGTCTGCGGCGCCGTTTCCCTTTTTATCATACTGGTAAATGGTTTTCCCAAAGCCCGGGGCTTCAGCGATCTTTGTGTTCTGCCTGATTATTGAGCTGAAAACCTTTTTTTGGAAATAGTCTTGTACTTCCTTTTGGATGTCTTTTGATAACCTGGTTCGGGCATCAAACATCGTGAGAATGATCCCGGTGACCTCAAGTCTTTTGTTATGTGACTTCTTGATCAGGTTCATCACCTGGAACAGCTGGTCTATTCCTTCCAGGGAGAAGTAATCTGATTTAACCGGAATGAAAACTTCATCCACAAAGGAAAGAATATTGATAGTCACCATTCCGAGACTTGGTGGCGTATCGATAATCACATAATCGTATGGAGCCAGGAAGCCATTTCCGAGCCGTCTTCTAAAAAACGTCTCCCGGTCGACTTCATTAACGAGCTCCATTTCGATTGCTGACAGATCTTTTCGGGAAGGAAGAAGGTCAATACCGCCGCTGCAGTCTTTGATCAGGATCTCTTCAGCTGTTTTTGTTCCCCGGAGCAAATCGAACATTGTTCTTTCCAGGGACTTCGGACTGAGCCCGAGATGTCTGGTTGAGTTCGCCTGGGGATCCGC
>JAHJRI010000246.1 GCA_018830885.1 bacterium
AGTTGATTTCCCGCAGTAGGCGCCGATTTCAAAACAGGGTGCCTTTCCAGCCCCCATGGCAGCATATTTGTAGAGCGCCTCACCCTCCTCAGAGTCCAGAAATCCCTTCACACTCTCAATATCTAACGGTAGTTTAATCACGGTCCTGATTCCTTCCATAGTGGAAAACCCGGTTTCAATAAACCGGTGGTTGTTTTGCCCCGGATACCCATTCACCCGGAACCATGTCAGTCCCCTTTTCTTGGAAAAAGAAGGGTTCGGAGCCAGCCCAGGGTGGAGTTATCCTTCAAAAACTCCCTGTCGAATGTGTTCATGTAAGTAAAAAGCTGTTCCGGGTTGCTGAACATCTTCTCCCTTTTTATAAACCCCTTTTCCGGATTTAATTCTTTGACGATCCTGGCAGGATTTCCGGCAGCAATTGAATTCGGCGGGATATCCATAGTGACAACGGAGCCGGCCCCAACAATACTGTTTTCTCCAATCGTCACACCTTTGCAGATGGTTGCCGAATCCCCGATCCACACATTCTCTTTCAATGTAACCGGGGCACTGTTACCGATGGATTCAAGCCGGTCATAGATGCCATGCCAGTCTGCGTCAGTAACAAATACACCGTTGGCCAGCATGCAGTTGTTACCGATCTCAATACGTGTAGCCGATGTTATCCGAACCCCGGGACTGATCAGGCAGTAATCTCCGATGTGGATACTGCCACTCTGGTCGTCCTTGGACCATATCACCAGCCTGATATTGGAATCAGAAGCCGCTATGACATGCGTAAATCTGCCGATCGCAATGGGCGTGCCGAATATGTTGACATTCCACGGTCTGATAAAATGGTACCCTTCCCCCAGAAAAGCCAGGTGTGGACGGATAAAATGCTCCACATACCTGTCCTGGAATTTATAGTACAGGCGTTTCAAATAATAGGGGCGGCGGTCTTTGATCACAACGGTACTCTCAAAATCCCTGGTAAGATCCAATGCATTTTCCAGCCGACTCGCGAGTGATGGGTTCCATCAGATTCTGGGTATCAACCGACTGAAAGTCATAATCTCTTGGCAAGATGTTCAATCTGATTGTTACAATGTTTAGCAGAGTGTGTAAATGACAGCTCCCCCTTTTTTGTTCATTTCTCCGGTCTCATTCTGCCTGGAGATCTTTAACCTATTGATCCCGCGAGCAAAATGAAAACTGGAGACCGGTACACGGTACCTGATCGGGGACTGACTGTTGCTGTGTTTTTCATATATACATAGTTCAAGAGGATTGCTAGACTTGTGCAGCAAAATCAAAACCCTTAAAATCCAATAGACCCATTCTGTATGCGCATCAGTCAAACCGATTGAATCAAGAAGATGCAACCCAAATCCGCTCCTTCCGAAGTTGAAAGCCAACCGATATTAGAATCCCAATCATTCAAACCGCTGAAGATCTGTTTACTGGGATATCGCAGTAAACCGCACTGTGGTGGCCAGGGGGTTTATATCCGGTACCTGAGTGCCGCACTTCAGAAACTGGGGCACTCAGTGGATGTCATTTCGGGTGAACCTTATCCAGAACTCGTGGAAGGCGTTCGCTTGATTAAACTGCCAGGTCTGAATCTCTTCGAAAAGGAGAACCGGTTGACGGCACTGCGATGGAAGGATTTCCAATCTGCCACCAGTTTGTTTGAATGGTTCAGCGTCCTGACAGGTGGTTTTCCAGAACCGTATACTTTTGGTCAACGGGTGCTTCGCTATTTTAACGAGACTAAAACGGACTATGATCTGATTCACGACAATCAAAGTCTGTGCTATGGCCTGCTCGGTCTGCAACAAAAGGGATATCCGGTGATAACCACCATCCACCATCCCATTACCAAAGATCGCGATATTGCACTTAACAGCGCCAGAAATCGGCGGCACCGGATTCTGATTCGACGATGGCACTATTTTTTACACATGCAGGGGCATGTGGTGAGAAACCTGAAGCATCTATTGACAGTTTCAAATCAATCACGCCATGATATCAGCAAGGCATTCAAGATATCAGAGACTAAGGTCAATGTGGTGCATAACGGGATTGATACGGTTGATTTCTCTCCGCTTCCGGAAATCCAGCGCCGTCCCTTTAGAATAATGGCCACTGCGAGCGCTGACATTCCCCTTAAAGGGCTGGATTATTTGTTAAAAGCCATTGCAGAACTGATTCCCCGGTTTCCCGATCTGAACCTGGTGGTGCTGGGTTCGCCAAAACCCGGGGGACATACGGAGAGCCTGATTAACCGGTTGAATCTGGGAAACGTCATTACCTTTGTCAATGGTCTGTCAACGGAAGAGATCAACCGATACTACGCCGAAGCGTCGATTGCTGTTATTCCTTCCCTTTATGAAGGATTTGGCCTGCCTGCAGGAGAAGCCATGTCAAGTGGGGTACCTGTTATTTCCACCACCGGCGGGGCTCTGCCTGAGGTGGTCGGTGAAGCAGGTCTGCTTGTTCCACCGGGGAATGCAGGGGCCCTTGCAAATGCCATGACCGATCTGCTGGAGAATGCGGAGAAAAGAGATCGTCTGGGAGCAGCGGGCCGCAAACGGATACTTGAAAAATTCAGCTGGGATGTGGCTGCCAGACAGATGACCCGATACTATTACAAGGTGTTACAGGATGTTAACCATCAATTTTAAGAAGATTGGTCTGAAAGACGGGGATTGTATCCTGGACCTGGGATGCGGTGTGGGTCGACATGTCATCACCAGTTACGCACTGAAAAATGTCCAGGCAGTCGGGCTTGATCTCTCTCATGCAGATCTCCTGACAGCCAAATCACGGTTTACAGAGGAGTTTGAGGAACCACAGAATTCGAGGAAAAGCTTCGGTCTGGCGGTAGGCAACGCTTTATCGCTGCCATTTGCCGACAACACTTTTGACAAGGTCATCTGCTCAGAAGTATTGGAGCATATCCCGGATTATCGGTCTGTACTGAAGGAGATCCGGCGGGTGATGAAACCCGGAGGCATTTTTGCAGCCAGTGTGCCCCGATTTTTCCCCGAATGGATCTGCTGGAAGCTGAGCGAGGCATATCACAATGAAGCAGGGGGGCACATACGCATTTTTAATGCGGAAACCCTCCGTCATGCCATCGAAGATGAAGGCCTGGCATGTTTTGGCAGACACGGCGCCCATGCACTGCACGTTCCCTACTGGTGGCTCCAGTGCCTGTTCTGGACGAGCAGAGAAAAATCGAAAATCATTAAAGCATATCACCGCTTTCTGGTTTGGGATCTGATTAAGAAACCCTGGATCACCCAGACACTCGACAGGATACTGAACCCGGTCATGGGAAAAAGTATTGTAATGTATTTCAAATAGGATCCCTGAAATGTCCAAGCTATTTTTCTTGAAAGGCGCTTTTCCCAACGAGTATTTCACCCAGACAGCAGATTATATTGCCTCGGTTCAGGAACCGGACGGAGCGATCCCCTGGTTCAAAGGCGGGTATACCGACCCCTGGGATCATGTGGAATCCGCCATGGGTCTCAGCATCTGCGGCATGTACCGGGAAGCTGAAAAGGCATATGACTGGTTGAAGGAGACGCAACTGGACAATGGCAGCTGGTGGAATGCCTATAAAAACGGACGGATTGAGGACAACACACGAACCGAATCCAATTTTGTCGCCTATGTGGCAACCGGTGTCTGGCATCATTTCCTGATCACACAGAATTTTACGTTTCTCAAACGACTCTGGCCGGTTATCGATGCCGCCATAGAGTTTGTGATCTCACTGCAGACGAAATATGGTGAGATCTGTTGGGCAGTTGACTCCGAAAAAGGGGTCCGGGAGGATGCCCTTATCACCGGCTGCAGCTCTATTTACAAGAGCCTGGAATGTGCGATCAACCTGGCTGCCGTGATGAACAGGAAGAGACCTCATTGGGTTCTTGCCAGAAACAGACTCGGCCACACCCTCAGAAATCATCCGGAGCGGTTTGATCGGACCTGGGAAAGCAAAAGCCGCTACTCCATGGACTGGTTTTACCCGGTTCTGACTGGCGTGATCACTGGTCCTGCTGCACGATCGCGACTGAACGCCAAGTGGGATACGTTCGTCAGGGAAGACCTCGGCTGTCACTGCGTGTCCGATGAACCATGGGTCACCATTGCAGAATCCTGTGAACTGACCATGGCATTGCTGGCTGCCGGCGATCATAAAAGAGCCTCCCGGCTGTTCGGCTGGTTGCACACCTACCGGGAGAAAGATGGATCCTACTGGACCGGCTACGTCTATCCAAAAGATGAGCTCTGGCCAATCGAAAAACCCACCTGGACTGCGGGTGCGGTTTTACTGGCTGCGGACGCACTGGCCAATGCCACACCGGCCTCGCAGCTTTTCACCCGGGTGTTGCTGATCGATACGGCTGAAAACGTCAAGAGCATCTCTTATGCCTGATTCCCATGTCGATACTGATCCGATTTCGAGGTGTCTCACTTTTTAAAAATGAGGAATTTGGGATCAAGGACGTCGATTTCGATATCCAGAAACGAAGAAAATATCACATCGTTTTGTCGACACAGGAGAAGTTAAAAACCCTGCTTGGCATTCTTGAAGAACGGTTTCAGGCCGATTCCGGAATCATTCACCGCTCTGAACGCCCCTTCTTCCAAAGCGACCGCCTGCTGCTCGGAGACCGGATTTACGGAAAAAACGCCGGCAATTGGCTGAGGTTGCAGGATGAGTTCTTTTTTTTCGATGATAAAAGACGCTCGAAACGGATTTTTATGGACGAGCTCAGGGCACGCCACATCAGGCACTTCCCCATATACCGGCTGAAAGGGGAGGACCGCATCAAATTCACACTGCTTGCACTCACATTTCAAGAAACCGGACTGGTACTCATCAGCACCCTTCTGAACAGCGAGCTTTCATCCGGGATGGTGCAGTACCTTAAAAGAGTCATCACCGGCACGCATTGCACCCTGTGTCTGCTTTCCTCACTGGATACTCCCCCCCAAAAAGAGTTCAACCTGCAGGAGAATCCCATGCTGGAACAGATCGATTTGAGGATGGCGTAAGGTCTTCACCAGAATCCCATCTCAGCTGCACCAGGTTCCGTTTCAGAGGATTGTACCAGCTTCAGGACCAGCGTTGCGTCAAGTCTCCATCATCGCTTTGATTGCTCAGAAATCGAAGAGACATGGTCTCGTTACGGTCACCCGGATTTCTACCAGTCTAGGCGCGGTTCCAGGGAAATGTAAGCACGTCATCAATCGAAGTCTGCCCCAGGGCCAGCATCACGATTCGATCGAACCCCAGGGCTATCCCCGCACAATCAGGCAAACCATAATCCAGAGCCTCCAGAAAGGCTTCGTCGACAGGCAATACTGCTTTACCCGCCTCTGCCCGTAAACGGTTTTCCCATTCAAAGCGGGTTGCCTGTTCCTTGGCATCCTTCAACTCATGAAAACCATTGCCCAACTCCATTCCTTTATAAAACAGTTCGAACCGTTCGGAAAGCTGCTCATTTTCCGGGTTAATACGAGAGAGGGTTGCCTGGGAAGCAGGGTAATCAGTGATGAATACCGGACGATGTTGACCAAGGTGGGGTTCAATCAACACACCAAACAGAAAATTCAGCCACTCATCCCTGGAAACGGTATCCTCCATCAGGTACGTCGGTGGTGAAAGCGAATTGACAGCACAACAGTTTCTGAAAGCGGCCGGTGTCAGGTTGAAAGGGTCCTGCCCGGTATAAATCTGAAAAGCCTCCCCGTAAGAAAACCGATCCGCCTTCCCACAATCCAGCAGCGCCTGCAGCAAGGCCTCCACCTCTTCCATCAAACGCCAGTGATCCCAGTCGACCCGGTACCATTCAATCATGGTAAATTCGGGATTGTGTCGCTGCCCGGTCTCATCCTGCCTGAAAGCCTTACACACTTGGAAAATAGACCCGGAACCGGCACACAGCAGCCGTTTCATGTGGTATTCAGGAGAGGTGATCAGGTATCGGACCGGTGTATTGATGGCAGGGTTAACCGTCTGCGACTCCAGGTGAAGATCGATGCTGGGACAGCGGGCGATGGAAGGCGTTTCAACTTCCAGGACCCCCCGGTCCTGGAAGAAGGTCCTGACTTTCTGCAGTAATTCAGTCCGTTTCCGCAGGTTATCAACTGAACAACCGGGCCGCCATGAAACCATTACTCTTTGGCCCTTTCGACATACTCTCCGGTGCGGGTGTCGATCTTGATCTTTTCGTTCTGATTCACAAACAGCGGCACGTTGACAATGGCGCCAGTGGACAATGTGGCCGGTTTTGAAGCAGAGGTTGCCGTGTCTCCCTTCATGCCGGGTTCGCAGTGGACAATCTCCAGCACCGTAAAATTCGGTACCGTGATAGACACCGGTTGCCCTTTGTATATCAGAACATCAACCGCCATCTCCTCCACAAGCCATTTCCAGTTATCATCGATCTGCTCCTTGGTCATTTCCACCTGCTCATAAGTGTTGTTGTCCATGAAGTGGTAAATTCCTTCCCCTTCATAAAGGAACTGCATCGACTGATCGCTGATATCCGCCTTGTCAACTTTCTCGCCACTTTTATACGTACGATCAAGGACATTCCCGGACAGGAGGCCTTTCAGCCTGACCCGGTTAAATGCCTGTCCCTTACCGGGCTTTACAAACTGGTTGTCCACCATGATATAGGGTTGACCGTCGATTTCAACTCTCAATCCCTTTCGGAACTCACTTGTCTCATACATGTTGATACCACGTTAAAAATCTGCTTTGTTTTGGAGATGTCGTAACTGAATGATTGCTATATAATTTTATATCATAACGATTGAAAAACCGAAAGACTTTGATCTGGATTATAAAACAGAAAACAAAAAATGTCATGGCTCAGCAGCGCCTATCGCCATCTCCTGGATCCAGCTTCAGCATCAATAATTCGGTTATCGTCGGGAAAATCACATTTGAAGTCCTGCCTTCGAATGATGGCTGCAAGGCCATGATTGCGCTTCTCTCATCCCGGGCGGCGACCGGCAGGACAGGGAGTGTTTTCATGCCCATGATCACGATGCATGACCGGACTTTTGATGACTGCCCAGACCAAACGATGAGAAATGGGTCGTTTTTGGGGCTCTATCGACAGATTTTGTTTTTTACACATTGACAAGGATAAGATTTTCTTATAAAAATGGTGTTTATCTTGAAATAAAATATTTATCGAAAGTTTCTATCAGGCGGACTCATGAAGACAACGGTATCCGTTCGCAAAGAACAGTACGAAAAGAACGGTGATTTAAGTCGCAGCTGGTATTACGTCGATGCTGAAGGAAAAACGCTCGGACGTTTATCATCTGAAATAGTGAAGGTTCTGCAGGGAAAGCACAAACCCATTTATACACCCCATATCGATACGGGGGACTTTGTGGTTGTGATCAATGCAGAGAAGATCAAAATAACCGGAAAGAAGTTGACAGACAAGATTTACTATCATCACACCGGTTATCCGGGTGGAATCAGATCGATCAGTGCAGCGGCACTGCTCCAGAAGAATCCTGCAGCCCTGGTTGAAAAAGCTGTCAAAGGGATGATGCCCAAAAACAAGTTGAACCGAAAGGCGCTGGACAAACTGAAGGTTTACGTCGGACCGGAACATCCTCATAAAAACCATAATCCCCAACCTCTCGAAATCTAAAGCGAAGAATAACGATGGAGCAGTATTACGGAACAGGACGAAGGAAAAGGTCGGTCGCTCGTGTGTTTCTGCGACCTGGCAGTGGCAAGATCGAGATAAACAAGCGCGATCTCTCCGAATATTTCAAAAGAGATATCTACAAAATCATTATTCAAGAAGCGCTGGAGATTACTGATAAACTGGACAGTTTTGATGTTTTCGCGACGGTCAAGGGTGGCGGTACCACGGGTCAGGCAGGGGCACTCAGGCATGGATTGGCAAGGGCACTGGTCAGCTTCAGTGAAGATTACCGGATTCCACTGAGAAAAGCCGGTCTCCTCACACGGGACGCCAGGGAAGTGGAACGCAAGAAATACGGTCTCAAAGGTGCACGGGCGCGGTTCCAATTCTCCAAACGTTAAGATATGTGATCTGTTTTTCCTTTCGGCGGCTTTCTGAGAGCCATCTCTCAGGAAGTCGAATACCTGTTTCTGATTGGGGGAGGCTCCTGTTTCTGTCACCGGTGAACAGGAACCCCGGCAGAAAGCGGTTGAAAACGGTCATTTACCACGTAGCCCGATGGGAATTCTGAGCCAGAGCTGTCAGGTGTCCTATCTGACAATCCTGGATGATCCCTGTTGCCCTTCGAATCCTTCCTAAACTTCACGTTTAAAAAGAAACTCCATCATAATAAGAAACACCAGAACGAAACCTGTGGACGGTCATGCCTGCGATGATGGCAACATCAGAAGATTTTGAGCAGGTTGATTTCATTGCCCTTTGTATTAAAAGACACTTCATCCATCAGGTGATGGATAAGATCGAGCCCACGGTTGAGCTCTTTCATGCCTCGTCTCTGGCGCCCTATTTCGTGTGAATTGAATCCCTCGCCTTCATCCCGGATATGCACCGTAATACGGTCCATTCTTAAATTCAATTTAAAGAAGATGTTCTTATCGGACTGGTTGCTGTTTCCGTGTTCGACAGCGTTACTAAGGCCCTCATAGATGGCCATCTTCAGATCTGAGAATCCGCCCGTATCATTGGGATAAACGAGCTCAATCAGGTTGTCCACCGTATCCAGGAGTTTGAGGATGGATCGTTCTTCACTGGCGATCACGGCACTGAAGATATTTTCCATCCGGTAGTTTTCCAGCTCCCCCTTCAAAAAACGCCCCTTGTGATGGCGAATGGCCCGCTTGATTGTTTCACTCACTTCACTGGGGACCAGCGGTTTGACCAGATAGCCTGCAACACCGTAATTGATGGCTTTGACAGAGATTTCCACCGATGACTGATCGGTCAGAATGACAAATGGTACCGTGGAGTTGCTTTCCCTGACTTTCTGGAGCATTTCCAGCCCGGTCATCTGATTCTCACCCAGTTGTATTTCGGTGATGATCAGATCATAATGTTGTTTCTGTATCTTTTTATAGCCCTTGTCGATAGAGAACTCCTGTTCGAACATAAACTCGCCGTCATCCAGAAAATCTTCCAGAGACTGCTTGGTATCAGAGCTGTTATCGATAATCAGAATACGATACTTCAGATTGGACATATCAGACATAAGAGGATCTCTTTACATTCAAACCCGATCAAAAACGGGCTTTCGGCTTTTTGTGCCTGCATCGGTAACGAATTAAAAGTGAAATGACCCTGTTTCCTGTTTTTATCGTTTTTTATTGCGTTCTGTCATTAGTTAACAGTGTCATGTTATGTTAAAAAGATAGACTGGTACAAATACGGACCGATATCAATACAAGTCATTGTTTTTATTTTAGATATTATTCGATATGATCCTGTCATGCAGAACTCTGAAAAGAATCATGATGATGAAAGATGTCACGCCGGGCAGTTGTGAGGGCAGTCGTGGAGCAGGATTTGAAAACCGATGTCGGATGAGGTATAAAAACAGTCTGGCTATCACAAAATAGATCTATTGACCTTTAACATTCGGGAACAGGAATGAACGTACTCATCATCGGAGCGGGTGGCAGAGAGCATGCTCTCGCGTGGAAGTGCCGGCAGAGCCCGAAAATCACCTCCCTGCATGTAACACCCGGGAACGGCGGCATCGAAAGCCAGGCAGACTGCTGGTATTTGACAGATCATGATAAAATTCTGTCAAAGGCGAAAGATGAAGGGATTCAATTGGCGATCATCGGGCAGGAAGACTACCTTGTTGCGGGTTTGACAGAAAAACTCGAAGCTGCGGGGATTGCCGTATTCGGCCCCAGTCAGCTGGCAGCCAGACTGGAAGGGAGCAAGGTGTTCGCAAAAGAGTTTATGAAGCGGCATAAAATCCCCACGGCTCGATTCGAGAAATTTAGCGATGTCAACACCGCAAAATCCTATCTCAGAAAAATCGGAGCCCCTTATGTGATCAAGGCCAGCGGTCTGGCAGCGGGAAAGGGGGTGTTGATCTGCCCGGATATCGAAACCGCGGAGCAAGGACTGGATGACATCATGGTGGCCAGACAGTTCGGCGCAGCGGGTGAGCAGGTTGTCATCGAAGAGTTCCTGGAAGGGGAGGAGGCTTCCTTCTTCATTATCACGGACGGGAAAAACCACATTACCCTGCCAAGCCTGCAGGACCATAAACGGCAACATGAACTTGACCAGGGTCTGAATACCGGTGGGATGGGTTGTTATGCACCGGCACCCATCATAACCAAAAGCATCGCCCAAATTGTCAACCAGCAGGTTGTGGAACCGACCCTGCGTGGCATGGCCGAAGAGGGATATCCATATAAGGGCGTGCTTTATATCGGGCTGATGATCAAAGACGATCAACCGCGGGTGGTGGAATACAATATCCGCTTTGGTGATCCTGAATGCCAGCCTTTGATGATGCTTCTGGACAGCGACCTGGTCGAGATCGCGCTGGCAGTTGCCGAAAGCAGACTCAATGATGTCACTGTCCACTGGAAACAGCAGGCTGCCGCGATTGTCGTTCTGGCATCCGGCGGATATCCCGAAGCCTATGAAAAAGGGGTCACCATCCAGGGACTCGAAGAGGTGGTTGTTTCCGAACAACAGATGGTGTTTCATGCCGGTACCAGAAGAGACCAGAACCGTTACCTGACGGCCGGTGGCAGAGTACTGGGAATCACCTGTATTGGCGACAACCTGGAGGAGGCTTTGAAGAACTCTTACCGGAATGTCGCCAGGATTTCCTGGCCGGGCATGCAATATCGCAGGGATATCGGGCTGAAAGGCCTGAAAAGGATGACTGCCGGTAAAAAAGAGTTACAGGTGGCCATTATCATGGGTTCCGCGTCTGACAAGAAGATCGCGGATAAGGCAACCGCCATTTTCGACCAGTTCAATGTCTCCTATGAGGTCGTGGTTTCCTCCGCCCATCGCACACCAGTGCGCACCCGGCGGTTTATTGAGGAAGCCGAGCAGCGCGGTGCCGAAGTATTCATCGCCATTGCCGGAATGGCCGCCCATCTGCCCGGTGTTGTCGCTGCTGAAACGCGGTTCCCCGTCATCGGTGTACCGGTCAATGCATCAACCCTGGGCGGCCAGGATGCCCTGCTTTCCATCGTGCAGATGCCCCCCGGCATACCGGTGGCCACTGTCGGCATAGACCGCGGAGACAATGCAGCACTGCTTGCCGTGCAGATACTCAGTATCAAATATCCTTATCTGAAGGCATTCCATTTCGAATACCGCTTACAAATGGAGCAGAAAGTTATCGCCAGCAACTGACAATATGGGACAAGATCGACCTCTGTCCGTGCGCTGGTGATGAAAGAGGTATCCCTATTTGCAGAACCCTTGACGATCAAGTGGTTTTTGGACCTGACAAAAACGAACGGCTCAATGACACCACAGATCGGAGTATCCGGCAAGTCGCAGGACGTGGATTCATCGCCAGGGACTTAGCCATTCAACATTCAACAGTACAACAGGTTAACTATGTCAAACGTCATCATTGTCGGCTCCCAGTGGGGAGACGAAGGAAAAGGGAAAATCGTGGATCTGTTAGCAGAGCAGGCTGGTACCATCGTTCGTTTTCAGGGAGGGAACAACGCTGGTCATACGGTGATGGTTGAGTCCAAAACCTTTATCCTGCATCTGGTTCCATCCGGAATACTCCATGACAACACAAAATGTATTATCGGCAACGGCATGGTGGTTGACCTGGACGAGCTGCTCAAGGAGATCGAAGAACTCAGAAACCTGGGGATAGAGAGCAAAGGGAGACTGTTAATCAGCGATGCTGCCAATTTAATCATGCCCTATCATAAACTGCTGGATGTGGCCCGGGAAGAACGGCTGAACAGTCGGAAAATAGGTACGACCGGTCGTGGAATCGGACCGGCCTATGAAGACAAGGTCGGTCGAACCGGTATTCGGTTTGCCGATATTGAGAGCGATTCGGATTTTAAGGAAAAAATTGATCGTTTTGTCAAAGATAAAAACCTGATCTTAAAATATGTTCTGGATTACAAAGGACCGCTGCTAGATTCCAATGAGGTGTTCGAAAACCTCCTGGAGAGCTATCGCCAAATTGCCCCTTATATCTGTGACAGTTCAGAGTTGATTGATCAGGAGATTAAAAAGGGCGGGCATATCCTGTTTGAAGGCGCCCAGGGAACCTTTCTGGATATCGATCATGGTACCTATCCGTTTGTCACTTCCTCCAATACGGTATCCGGCGGGGCATGCACCGGAGGCGGGATAGGACCGTCGAAGATTGATGCCATTGCCGGGGTGGTCAAGGCGTACACCACCAGAGTCGGCGAAGGTCCCTTCCCGACGGAACTCAACGATGAGATCGGAGAGCTGTTGAGTAGAGAAGGCAATGAATTTGGAGCAACAACCGGCAGAGCCCGGCGTTGCGGCTGGTTTGACGCCTGCCTGCTGAAAAAGGCTGTACGAATCAACGGGTTAACCCACCTGGCAGTGACCAAGCTGGATGTGATGGACAAGCTGGCCACAATAGCGATCTGTATCGCTTATGAAGATGAGCATGGAACCCGACACTCCGTCATGCCTTCAAAACAGTCCCTGCAGGAAAAGCTGACTCCGGTGTATGAAACAATGGACGGCTGGCAATGCTCTACCTCAGGTGTGACCGATTACGGACAGCTGCCTGAAAATGCGAGAAAGTACCTCAAGCGAATCGAGGACCTTCTTGAAGTGCCCATTTTCATTGTCTCCACCGGCCCCAAGCGAGAACACACCATCATTCTGGACGATATTTTTGCAGCTTAGATGGCCTGAGGAGGTCCAACCGGGCTTTCCGGTCTATTGATCACAAAAAGGTCAAGAGAAAAACCCGGCCCGGGTTTTTTGAAATCATGAAGCAGGTCATAATACCACATCGGTGAGGTGAGCGGGATCTAGTTAAAAAGCTTGACATTTTTCTGCATGATCTCCCCTTTGAATGTGTTGACGATCTCTGTAATATCAGATATGACCAGATCCCCCACTGTTTTCATATTCTTCTGTTTTTTCACTTTATGGAAGCGGGCATTCAGGTAACTGTTGATCTCATGACCCGGCTGCATCCGCTGGGCTGAAAAAATGTCTTTCAGCCCAAAGCGGACCCATTCCCAGAAGTGGTTCTTAAACATCAGCATCACCAGCAGCTGCTCCAGAACAGGATCATCCTTGACCTTCTGATACCATTCATCGACAATTTTCTGTCTGAGCGTTTCAGCCTCCGCCATGGTAGCGTGGCTAAGCTCGTTCTTAACCTCAAGAAACGCGGTTTCACGAAGACATTTACGACAATACTGTTTAAAACTTTCCACCAGCACATGGATGATCTTATCCGGACTTCTTTCAAAAACAGCATATGCTTTTGAAACCTCTTCCGCATTCAGCGGATCGATAAAAGTCTCTTTGCCCAATACCTGCGTCACCAGTTGATATCTCTTTTCCTGGATGACATGGGGGCTTTCATCAGTGGGAGGTGTCGGATCGGTAACCATAAATTTCTATCGGAATCTGAAAAAAACGTTCAAAAAGAGACAATACCTGCTTAGCGACGAAAGCGTACGTACCCATTGTCCGGATGCGAACGATCTTTCTGTCGCAGGATAAATTCCACAAACTGTTCAGACCACTCTGGAACCACACTGCTGTGAATATGAGAGTAGGCTGCGATGAGATTCTTGTAGACTATCCCGTCATTCCTGCCATCAACACCAACACCTCTTTCCATTGTAAAATTATACGCAATATTCGGTCCAATATTTACCAGCCTTGAATAATGAAATTCGTGTCCCTTGATCGTTCGCTCTGCTTGAAACCAGCCTTTTCCGGGCACTGTCCGGATCTCGATATATCCTTTGCCAATCGGTTTTTTCTGGAATTCAACATCGGCCGGAATAGCCCCCACCATCTCGCAGGTCTGACCGTCCCGAGTGATGGAACGGGTCAGGTACATCAACCCGCCACATTCAGCGTAAACCGGCATTCCGGATTCCACGGCCGCTTTCAAAATCCCGCGCAGGGGGCGATTGGCTTCAAGTTCCGGCAGGAAGGACTCGGGGAACCCGCCTCCGATATACAGTGCATCGACATCGGGCAGGGTCTTGTCTGCCATCGTATCGAAAAAAACCAGCTCGGCGCCCGCTTCTCTCAAAGCATTAAAATTCTGCTGATAATAAAAGCAGAATGCCCGGTCCCTGGCGACTCCGATTTTAACTTTTGGTGTTCCGCAGGATTGATGTTCTTCCGGAGCGAGATCCGGCAGGCAAATATTTCCGGCAATGGCCTTGATCCGGTCCAGATCACAGTTCTCCATCACGGCTTTTGCCGCAGCCGAGACCACCTCATTGACCAGATCGGTCTCATGGATCGTAATCAGCCCCAGGTGTCTTTCCTTGATTTGAACATGGGTTGTTTTGGGAATGGCCCCCAACACCGGTATATCGCAGTAGTGTTCGATGGCAGCGACCTGTTTCTCCCGTTGCCGCGAATTTCCGATATAATTGAGAATGACACCGCCAATATGGACATCCGGATCCAGTTTCTGATGACCCAGGACGATTGCGGCCACCCCGCGGTTCATACCGGAACTGTCTATCACCAGGATGACAGGTAATTTCAACAGTTTCGCCAGATATGCCCCACTGTTGCTGCCTGCCAGATCCAATCCGTCATGGAGACCATGATTTCCTTCGACCAGGCTGAAATCGACCTCTCTGCTGTGCATGGTAAAAATCCGCTGGCACATTTCGGGGGACATCCAGTACGGGTCGATGTTGTAGCAGGGTAGTCCGGTAACTGCCTGGTGCCACATGGGGTCAATATAGTCAGGTCCCTTCTTAAACACCCGCAATCTAATGCCTTGTTTGATCAGTGCGGATGAAAGGCCGAGTGTCAGGGTTGTTTTTCCGGAACTCTTGCGGGGAGCGGATATCAGTAATCCGGACAGTGCTGATTGCATTTGATTTTTTAAAAGTGTGCGAGGCTTGTTGCTGTTTTTATGGATTCATTAGACACCTGATTTATTATATCAACGTACAATATCCTGTTGGTTTCGTCAAAGACAGCTGACCTATTTTTTGAACATCGATATTCTCCAGACAGGCATGGGCCACCCCCATCAAGTGGTTCAATGATCAAAAATCATATTCCAACATGTCACTCAGAGAACGCAGCGTGTTGCCGAAGTTATGGAGAATGATGCAGGATGTGGTCTTGGAAAGTGGCATCGAACCACATGGAGGCGTCTTAGAAGGACCGGCAAAAAAGCGCCAGGAAGGAGCGGTGTCTGTTTCCCGGTGAATAGACGAAGGAACCCGTTTCAGTTTGGGAGAAGACGGTTGGAGTGTCCCGTTACCACACAACCGGTGCCTTTGTCCGCCCCGTGCGGATACCCGCCGGCTACGGAGCACCAGGGATGTATTGATGTGCATTTAAAATTGTCTCCCCTGGCATGTGTCACTGCATTGCGCTGTAACAGGATTGCCCCGTCAGTCAGCTGAACAGATGCAATCAGGATCAGAAAACAATCTTATCAACAACCCGATACGCAGACCCCGTTTCCATTAAATTCCATTGTCTTCCCGCTTAGGGGGATGTGAACGGGTACCTTGACCGCCTCTTTGAACAGTTCTGTTTTTGTCCCTGGAATCAGTTTCCCGTTCTTCGTAGCCTCTTCATTGGCATGAGACGCTATCACTGATTTTGGTTTCACCATGTCATTGATCACATAAGCCGCCTCTTCAGGCCCGGTCGTGAACGTACCACCAATATTGATCACTGCCAGATTGGCTTTATAGTGACGGTTCACCACCAGTTCCTGTTCGGCAGTGACACCGGTATCTCCCGAAAGGTATGCCACCAGACCATTGGTGAATTTCACGACATACCCCCCCGGGGGGCCGACAAATGCCGTCAGTCCGCTGTCTGCCAGTGTCTTGGCATGTTCCGCCTCCAGAAATGCGGCATTGAGTCCATTGCTGTGAACGGCGGGAACACTGGCAATACTGACCCCGCCAACTTTCTGCATACCACCAAAACGAACCAGTTGAACCTGTTTCGGGTCACCACCGGCGGATGCCACTTTTTTTGCAAAAAAAGCTGGCATTTCACCACCCAGTAAAAATTTGGCTTTCGTACCGACAACAATATTAACACTATTGGATGTTGGCGCCACTTTTACAGAAAACTGGGGTTTTGCACAGCTACCGGCATTGGCCGCTGGTTGAATCAAATCACCCAGATGGTCTCCATGAACATGGCTCAACAACACACCGTCAATTTTCCCCAGGCGAGGATCATTGGGTCCACGAACGGTTCGGCCGGCATCATAAAGAATACGGGTCCCATCCGGATCCTCAAATATCAGAGCCCGATCCAGTACACAAAATTCCCCGTCATGACTTCCAAGGGGTGTAATCTTCACATTATCCGCATGCACCGGCTGAACAAAAAGGGTTAACCCTGCCATGGCCGCAATGGTCAGAAAAAATTTTATCCTCAACATAATTTCTCCTTGCTGAAAAAATGGTTTAAATTGGTATGTACTTTCAAACATCCTTTAGCGAATCTGTCATTGTCTGCAGATACACGATAATGCTTAAAAAGATATTTGCTCATGCTCACCTTGACTAAATAGAACTCAGTCAGCATCAAAGGGCTGGTGTGCTGAGTTCGATAATTTTAAATAATCAAGGTGCCCTTATTTTATCATTTCCACACTTTGTACAAAGATCAAATATTAGTACAAAATGAACTAATAAATAGATCATGCCCCCCAGTTTCCCGCATGCAACAAATCTGTTGCCCTCGATCGGTCTTTTGAGGGTTAAAGGGAATCCCGATTTTTCCTGTTTATCTATTGTAGTTATTGACCACTTTTTTGAGCAGAAGCTGAGACCGGTGCGTGATAAAATGGGTAGGGAGTGACTAAGCTTCCCTAGGATGGCGATGTCAACGACCGCCTTTAGAAGACGGCCATGGCTGAATTCCTATGCAGCGATGAACGGTGAGAATGAGTTCAATGACATATCGGTCTTAGCTTTTATAGCTGACCATCAATAGATGAATAGATACTTATTCGTTTTTTTTAACCCAAGTGCGGCGGGGGATGAAGCTTGGAGCGGTCAATCCAATCCCGAATCGAAATACAGGCTGGGGAGGGCGGCCGATCGTATAAAATACGGATCTAATCGCCATAAGAGCGGATCACGACCATTGCTGCCGGTTTAAATGATCCCGAAAGTCCCTTTTAAGCTCTTTTCTGAGAAATGCCTGCCAGGGTTTGACGGAATAGTCCGGTTGTATCTGACGGGGCTGTTCAAGCAGTTTCTGGTATAGTTGAACATATTGCTGAGTGATATTTTCGGGGGAGAACTGCAGAGATTTCTGCCGGGCCCGCACCTTCATCTGTTTCCTCCTGTCATCGTCCAGTAGAAACCCAATCGCTTCTGCGATCGATTCCGGATCGACTGTCTCGATAATCCTGCCATCCTGATCCTGGTCGATTGCTTCCATGGCACCATTCATCACAGACGTGATGACCGGCAACCCGCAGACCAGTCCCTCCAGAACAACGTTGGAATAGGAATCAAAGTGCGTGGGATGCAGAAGAACGTCAGCGGCGAAATAGTAGGGCCGGATCTCATTTGTTCGAGGAAAAACGGTGATCTGATCCGGGATATCAGCAGGTACCTTAAAATTGCTGTCGCCAACCAGAACCATTCGAATCCGGTTCATCTGGGTTGCAGGTAGTCTGGATTTGAGTATTTTCAATGCATCCAGGGCCTCATAGACACCTTTGGTTTTAAATGCCGTGGAAACGTGTAAAAACACAACCCCGTCCTCTGGAATACCCCAGGATTGTCTGAGTTTCTCCCGCTGATCCAGAAAAGGCTCTGGTCGCCAGTAGGAGAAATCAACCATGTTGGGAATCACTTCGATGGGGATGGGAACTTCGGGATACACCTCTCTGATTCGTCGTGCACTCAGATGTGAGTTGACAACCACCGTTCTTGCCCCTTCAAACAGGATCCGTTTTTCAATCGCCAGTTCCTGATAGGTGCAGGGCTCCATTTTGGGATTTTTATGCAGCTTCAGCATAAATGCTTTCTGTGTGCCGGTAGGTGGTCGAAAAACATCCAGTCCCAGCGATTTTCCAAACCCCTGGACAATATCCAGGTTGAGCGCCTGGAGCTGGCGATGCACAGCGTTGGCAAAGGTGATCAGGTTCAGGTACTTGGTTGCTTTAATGGTCTTTACCCGATGAAACCAAAATCGTTTTCGCTGCTCAGTGTCTAACTGGTCAAGGAATTGTTCATGGGCATTCATTTTCTCAAGCCGCCCGATAACATGCACCTCCTGTCCGTCCTGCAGCAATCCCTTGGCCAGATTGATCACAAACCTTTCTGCCCCCTGGTCCCAGCGAAAGCTGGTTGTTGTCAACCCGATTCTCATAAATAATCGACCCTCATGCTTCAACCAACAGCCCGCCGTCACACCGCGAGCCATCTTTTTATTTGGTATCAATGGAGAACAGAAAGCTGCGCAGCAGCGAAAACTGGTTGCCGCAATTCGCTACCCCGAATGAAAGATGGAAGACAAAAAATGATCGTTCAGCGCTGCAATTTTGCCCAGGTCTTATTCTTCTGAAAAATATAGGCATTGCAGTTTCGACACACGTCAATGGCATCGTAATCCAGTGTCAACATTTTACTGCGGTAATCGTTGAGCACTTCAGACTTCCAGATGGCTTCGATCGACTGTTTGGTCACGTCCCCGATTGTTGCCTGCAGGTCATAATCAAGACAGCACAACCCGGCGATACCATCAGCGGCAATCACCAGTTCATCCCAGGGGTGAATACAGGCAAAATCAAATTTTCCACCCCTGCTTTCCTCATAGCCGGCCCCGACATTCAGATCCTCTTTCGTCCCCAGCCAGGTATTGTATTTATTCACATCCACATGATCCACCAGCGGGGTCCAGTATTGCACAAACGCGTCTATTTCATTTTCGGTCGGCTTCATTTTGATGATGGTCATCCGCGTTTGCGGCTTCTTATAGTTGTTTGCCTTCTTATGGTCCAGGAAGAAGTGAACGTTTTCCATGACACGATCAAAATCCAGTTTTCGTCGGATCCCTTCAAAGGTTTCCTTTCTGATGCCATCGATATCAAAATTGATCACATCCAGGAGATTCTCATCCAGAATGGACTTTGACAAATCCCGGGTCAGCAGTCCGGCATTGGTTGACAGATAGAGTTTAACCCCTGGAAGTCCTTTGCGGACAATGCGGAGACATTCGATAATCTGCCGATTGCAGAGTGAATCGCCAAACCAGAACAGATTGGCCTTCTTCAGCGGCTTTCCCTTACAATCATTGACGATTTTTTCCAAAATGGGGAGAGGCATGTTCTGTTTTTTGCGTGTGAGCTCACCATGGGGACACATGATGCAGTTTGCATTGCAGATGCTGCTTAGTTCAATCGAAAGCAACCGGGGAAATCGTTCTCTGGTATTTTTCAGTCGATTAAAAATAAATTTCTTTACCATACACCCTTTTTTGGTACAGTGCCAACGGTATCAGTCTGTTGGACAACCATGTCAGATCAATCTGTTTTTCAGTGAAGCCATTCACTCAGATCCTTTCATTGCCTGAGCCGGTCGCATTTTCAGAGACTTCAACAAAAACATCCTCCTGGACTTCCAAGTGTTACAGTCATTCATATAATCATAACCCTCCTGACTATGTCGACAGCTTTTTCAGAGCTTGGCGTGCTGCCTGGCTTTCAATTAAACGGCTATGCCAAGCCAGGCAAAATAGAAGATTAGAAAAGGGTTTGGGTTGTCAAAAATCGCCTCCATCGGAAATAAGATGGATCTCCAGAACCCGGAAAAAGCAGTCCGGCAGGTGTTTGGCTGTCCTGACATTTTCAAGCGGGGCCGGGCTTCACCACCGTCAACATATGTTCGTGACGTAACCGGAACCGTTTTGATAATTTTTTTCACCCTTTTGGATCATATACCTGACAGCAGTTTCTTCCCCCCTGCTTGGCTTGATATAAAGCAAGGTCTGCATTGGATATCAGGTTGCTGTAATCCGGATGCCCATCAAACATTGCCAGACCGATGCTTACTGTCATCTTTACTTTTTGTTCCCCCTCGATGAAGAATAAGTGATGTTCAATCGATCTCCTGATCTTTTCCGCCACCTTTTTGGCATTTTCCAACTCTACCGCTGCAATGATACATAAAAACTCTTCACCCCCATATCTGAATGCGAAATCACCTGCCCGAATGGAGGCAACGATAACTTCTGAAAATTTTCTTAAAACCAGATCTCCTGAGTCATGACCATACTGGTCATTGATTTTCTTGAAATAGTCAATATCCAATAGTAAAACGGCGAATGCTTCTCCTGTGGATAAACTGCTTCTGATTTCTCCCTGCATCACCGTTCGCAGGAACCTGCGGTTGAACAGCCGCGTCAATTGGTCCCGTCCTCCTTCCAGGGTAAGAGAACGATCTGTCATTAGGCCCAGGATCTCAGATGCGTTTTCGATGTGTTTGTCGATCGTTGACAACGCGGTCTTGAATACCTCTGATGTCGGCTTTTTGCAATGCAACAGTGCCCTGTCAAAAATACCGTCTATTTCCATTGTGATCTCTTTGAGCTGGTCAATTTCAGCCGTACCTGAAAACATCAGATCACCCTTGTGTATGACCCACAACCCAAAATTGGTCCTGCGGATTGACGGAATTTTAGCAATGTCATGTCCACCCTCATACAGGATCTTGATAATCTGCCGGTGCCAGTCAAACAACGATGCTCTGAGGGATTCCGACTGAATCGCCATGTCAATACCAATTGACTGCATCCTGATCGTCTGCTGATCCTTGGCATCTGAAACCAGGTCGGTAACAAAGGCCTGGTTCATCACATTGATCGTTATATCAATGAACTCATCGATAAATACAATGGCTTCTGTCAGTTCCTGTGGACTCATTTCGGAGAGAATCACCCTTCTGAATATCTCCCTCTTTATCGTCGATGTTCCAATCTGCATGGCAGGAAGAGGAAGATTTATCCGGGCATGACGGTTACCGATAAAAATCTGTCGCTCAATATATTTATCCACATCCCCATCGGTCGACCGGGTAACAAACAAGTCCTCCAGCCATTGTTTCATGGACGACCGCAGCTTGGTGTGAACAAGCATATTATCCAGATATTTGGCGCTTTCTTCCCTCAATTGAACATATTTGTAAAACGAATCCGAGATCTCTTCAGCATCGGGTTTGATGATTGAACTGATCTTGTCGATCAGTTCCGGGTTTGCGTTGGATAATAGTTGTTTTAACAGGCTGTTACTACTCATCGTTGTTTTGTAATGGAAAATTGATATTGGTCGGTGTACCGCGTGTTTCGATCGGGGTACAATCTGGACAGGATCTGGATTCTATACCGGGGAACAGATAAGTCGTTTCTATGCGTCTGGGACACAAAACATTCCGTATCCGCCTGGCCATTTAGCGGATTGAAAGTGCACTGTGACAATGATAATAACAATAACCCGGAAGAAATTCAAAGTGATTTTCAGATTAATTTTCAACTCGACAACAAACGGTCACTGAATTATTCACAGGCCTTATTTTTATTCCTTTTCTTGCTGTCAGCCCCGCTTCCAGAAGCTGAAAAACAAACTGATGGATTGGTGCTCAATGCTGTCACTCGGCTCTTCATTTCCCCAATGTCAGCGCAGGAAATCTGGCATGACCGACCTGAAACTGCACTCGATTATTTTTCCAGGGTCATAATACGGATATTCAGAACTTCGCGGGTATCAATGGTCCCGGGAATACCTCGAATCAGGATATTGATGATCTCTTCGGACGGATTTCGGATCGTGTGTCTTTTATTACCAAACATCCCCCGTTCATCTGATACCTGTTCCACGGTATAGATGATGATCTCACCGTTTTCCAGTGAAATTCGTAAAACATGGTCCATATTGATCAAATCACACCCTACCTGGAAAAAAGTCTTTGAGGAGTGGATCAGCTGAGTGTGCATTTTTACTCTCGATTAAAGGATTTGCAGGTTTGATAAATCTTCTTTTTCACTTTGGCAAAAAAGCTGACAGTCTGTCACCACACAGGAACCCCAAAACCAGGGGGCTATACTAATATCACTTTTATTTCAATTTTTTACTCAACTATCTGGACCGCTTGATCCTGGGAATACAAAATGCAGTTTGTATTCCCAGACCGCGACCCCACTCACATTGGAAAACCTGGCAGATTGAAAAGGAATCGTACCAGAAAGAAGCCAAACCAGGAAGAAATAAACCTGTTTCAGTTGTTAGAGCTATGAAAAGAAAGATGGTCGTCAATTGCTGTCTCTTTATTATTCGCGGTCTACTCTGGTTTTTTATGACTTTACAAATTCTGAGGGCAGATGACAAAACCAATCAGGTCTCGATTAATTTGATGGTGTGATCATCGGCTCCGGTTTTGCCAGCCTGACCGCAGCCATTGAATCCAGAAATTCAGGGGCCAGTGTCGCGATCATTGAGAAAATTAATTTTATCGGTGCAACTCAATCATCAATGGCAGCAACTTTGCAGCCGCTGGATCCAAACTGCAAAAAGAGGCCGGGGTGCAGGACTCCCCTGAACTGATGCAGCAGGGCATGCTGAGAGCCGGTATCTACCTCAACCAAGTCGATAAAGCCCGGATTGTGGCCGAAAGATCCAATGAAGCCCTCGACTGCTGCAGTAATTATATCAGGGCCAATTTTGCCAGACTGAGGTGGCCATTCCGTCAAGTGCACCAATCAGACGGTCAACGCCTCCGGTTCCGAACTGGAAAACAAACTGCTGGCCAAAGCCAAAGACCTGAAAGTTAATATCCAGACCGGCATAAAGTCTGTCCGGTTTGTGGTGGAGTGAAAAGGCAGGGTCGCGGGGCAGAAAGCGGCTACAAAAAAGCCGTAGGTATAATCCGCCGCCCTGAGTAGCCATTTAGTCTGAGTAGCCATTTGGATGGCTGAATACCGTCCGCAATTTGTCCTGATCCGGGATTCACATGTCCGTGAATCCCGGGAAATCCCGGTACGGTATCCCCACACAAGTCCGTGCAGGGGGGTATCAGCCATTCAATCCAATACTGCGGATCAGTCCTCCGGACAGGTAAAACAGGAGATAACACTTTTTTTACCGATTCTAAATCGGCAAATCTGTCCTGAAAAACAGCGATCGACTTGGAAATCCGATGTCAGTAAAGCTGTAAACCCTGTTTTCAATAAAAGGAGAGTCCCAATACCGCGCCTGTCCCTTGAATCTTAGATTGGTGAAAGAAAAATCCACAATCACTGCTTGACACCCAAAAACCAACTTCCTATGCTGGAGGGTATGCGCTTCGGTTTGATGTGAGAATGATTTCACCCAGTAACAGAAGACTTTCTCTGCATATCTTTTCTCCATAGCAAGGACCGCTTCATGAGCCATGAAAAAACCAAGGGGCAGCAGGTTGCTACGACCAAGGGGCAGCAGGTGAAAAAAATCAAGGGGCTCCGTGTTACCGTGTTGCAGCTTGATAAAACAATGCAAATTGAGGCCTATACCGGCTTCAGCAAAAAGTACAAACCTGTCAGCGAGATCGTTGTCAAGTGGCTCCAGCTCAATTTCAAAGGAACCAGGGCGACTATTCAGAGATCCGGCCAACGGCAGAGCATTGTCATCGAAAAGATGGAACCGGGCGACGATTTGCTGGCGCTTCATAGTTTCCCCCTATCGAAGAAGCATTTGACGATTGTAACTGAAGGACTCATTAAAGATCTGAAACGCAACGGATTTTTGCAGTTTCTGGTGCACCCCCGCCGGCGGGCTCTTTCGCAAAAACAGCAGCAGAAACAGGCCGCGGTTCATGAGGCAAATCAGCTGGTCAAAAAAGTAAAAGAGGGTGCCGTTGTGCGCGAAGGTGCGACCAGCACAATGGAACAGGTATTCGAAGACACCCGCAGAAATAAAGTGGCACTGGCCGAAATTGAGGGAACAGTCGAACACATTGCTCTGCATTCGCTGTCGGATGCCATGAGTGTCCTGGCCGGCCTGAAAAAAAGTGACCAGACATATGGTCACTGTATTGATGTCGGCGCTATCTTTCAATCAGCCTACAGTCGAATACTGCAGAGAACCAAACGACCCAATGTTTTCCGGGACGAAAAGCAGAGCCTCCTGAGCGCCTTTCTGCATGACGTCGGAAAGGCCAAAATCCCCCGGGAGATCCTGGACTCGAGGACGCCATTTGCAAATGACAGCAAGGAGATGCAGATTATGCGATCGCATCCAGTTCATGGAGCAAAATTGTTGTCGAAGATGGATATGTCCGTCCATACCATCAAAATGGCCCATTATCATCATGTCAAAGTGGATACCACCATCATCTCCAGCTATCCCAAAGAAGTCAGCTATGCGGATGTCCCCTGGGAGACCCGTCTGATTTCCATAATCGATTCTTACCAGGCCCTGGTTGGAAGACGCAGCTATAAAAAACCCTGGCCGCCACCGGCAACCATCAGATATCTCGAAGCGATGATCGGCATGGAATATGATGAGGCGGTCTGGCTCGAATTTTATCAGATTATGGGGCCTTATCCCGTCGGATCGGTCGTAAAACTGAATGATGGTTCGCTGGGATTTGTTATGCATGTCCCTGATACAGAGCCGGACCGCCCCCGTGTAACAGTGGTTCGGAATGCAAAGGGTGAAGATCTCACCCTGCATCCCCTGATTGATCTTCAAACAGAAAGAGATGTCTCCATTATTGCAGACCTGGACAATGAAGCGGTCTTTGGCAAAAAGAGTCTGGATGTATTTACCAATCTCAGGATTTCATAACGCCCTCAAGGCGGAAGCCGGAATTCCCAGCAGGCAGGGCCGAGCCCTCAATTTCAGTCTGCAAGCCCCACGTTTGAATTCTATCTTCGAAGGGACCCCCCCAGGGTAACAGTATGTCCATCGCTCAAGACCTAAGAGATCTTCCCCCGTCCGCCCGTCATTTCCTCCTTTTTTCGGGTATCAATCTGATTTCATGGCAGTGTGTCGTCGGTCAGGTTCTGGTGCTGTTTGGTCGCGCAATCGGGATGCCTCCGTCATGGGTGGGGACGCTGTTGTCATTCGTGCCCTTATCCATGATGCTGGTGATTTTCAGTATTCCCCTGGTCGAAACGTACGGATCCAGAAAATTAATGACCGTGACCTGGGTGGGTCGAAACCTGATGATTGCTCCGGTTTTGTCGATACCACTGGCCATAAAGTATTGGGGCTCTGAGTCCTCCTGGTATATCCTGCTTGCCGCCACGCTCTGTTTTGCAGTGGTCAGGGCCATTGGTGTCGGTGGCTGGTTTCCCTGGCTGCACGAAATTGTTCCCCAGGATCGGATGGGCACCTATTTCTCCATCGAAATGCTCTGGATGCAGATGCTGAACATCCTGGTAACCTTCGGTATCGCCCTGATCCTCCGTATGGGCGATAACGTCAATCGTTTCTACTGGGTTTACCTTATCGGGATTATGACCGGGCTGTTCAGCGTGCTATATATCAAGCGCATTCCCGGGGGTTCCGGGATGGCCGCCAGCGTCACCACCCATGCCAAATTCTCTGTGATTGTCTATGCCTTGAAAGACAGGAAATACCGTTTCTTCATGGCTCTGGTCATCATCAGTCTCTCAGCGATCATGTGGCTGAATGTTGCCTCCATTTTATATCTAAGGGATATCCTGGAATTTTCCGATTCCCGCATCATGGTGTTCATGGCCACCACAGCGGTCGGGATTGCTTTTTCCATTCGCTTTGGTTTTAAATACGCGGAACGGTTCAGAAGCAACGTCGTGATGGCTGCCCTGATGGGCACATTTTCTCTGGTTGCCGCCAGTTGGCTGGGGCTGTTGCCCCATGCAGACTGGACCCGGCTTTTTGTGGTACCCATTATTATCCTGGGTGGCATTCTCAGTGCAGGTCTTCTGATCTTCGCTTCAAAAGGGATGATGAGCCTTGTGCGAGAACAGAACCGCACAGGGTACACGTCCATGTGGATCATCGGGACTTCGATTTCCAACGGATTTCCACCGATCCTGGCCGGCTGGTTGATCGGGGTTCATCATCTGCAGGGATATCGAATCTGTTTTCTGATTTCGAGCTTTTGTGCCCTGACGGTATCCCTTTTATGGAGCCGATTCCACATTGAGGACACCGATCTGGTACCCGATATGCACCTCATCGTCAAACCCATGCAACCATTACGGTCTCTGCAACGGGTTGTCTGGATGATTCTGCATAACAGAAAAAACCGGAAACCGGATCAATAATGAATCCCGACCCAAAGAACCCGGTTTTCGGTGTTAAATAAATCTCCAATCCGGCCGGATTGATTTATCCCGCATCGGTGCTGCCTGGGGATCGTTTTTAAACAGGGTGACCGCGATTTCAAGCAACCTGACAGCTTGAAACAGGGGTGTTTCGCCTGGCTGCACTCCGGGTCCGGTCTGCAGCATTTCCAGCCCTGACACGGCGTTGTTCAAAACCGCGTAAAAATCAGAAGAAACACGGTATTGTCCGTTTTCTGGATACAGAAGACACAAAATCCGGTATCGTAGTATTCAGAGATATTCCCCTCAGCAGGAAAATGATCCATTCAGTGACAGGGTTTTCGATACCCCGAATTAAAAGACGTGTATCGAGAACACTGAATCGATCATTCACATACGAAACCATCAGATTCCGCATCGTTACACAACGAACATGAGAATGATATCGCGGTGTTCACCCGCGACTGATATGACCCCCTTTCACACCAGTCGCTTTATGGGTGCTGTTCTCATAATAAATGAATGAAGAAAAGACAGACCAGAATTCCTGAACTGCTGGCTCCGGCCGGCTCTCTGGAAAGTTTTAATGCAGCCCTGGAAGCCGGTGCGGATGCCGTTTATCTCGGTGTCGGGGCATTGAATGCGCGATTGAGAGCCCGGAATTTTACCATGGATTCCCTGGCCCATCTGCTTGGAAGGGCGAAAAACAGCCAGGTCAGGATCTACGTCACCCTCAATACCCTCGTCAAGCAGGAGGAGTTGAAATCTGTTCTGGATATGCTCTATCAGCTTCAACAGTTGGAAGTTGACGCTGTCATCGTCCAGGATCTTGGGCTGGCCTACCTCGCACATCGGTATTTTCCGGCTCTGACACTGCATGCCAGTACCCAGATGGTGATTCACAACAGAATGGGTCTGGATGCCATGGGTCAACTCGGTATCAAACGAGCAGTACTATCCCGGGAACTGAGTTTCGCAGAGGTTGAAAGGTTGCAGCAGGATACCCCTGTGGAACTGGAGGTGTTTATTCACGGAGCACTCTGTTACGCCATTTCCGGACTATGTCTGGCATCCAGTTTTATCGGCGGGTGGAGTGGGAATCGCGGTCGATGCACACAGGTGTGTCGCAGAAAATTCAGTTCTCAGCAGGATGAGGGCTACGCTTTTTCACCCGGCGACCTGTGGGCTGTTGACCACATTGCCGACTTTTCCCGGATCGGTATCTCCAGTCTCAAGATCGAAGGACGGATGAA
>JAHJRI010000247.1 GCA_018830885.1 bacterium
AACTGCTTCCATTTCACCCGCAAGTCGGTTGTCCAGTGAGAAACCGGCTTTAAGTCCATCAGCTGCCAATCGTATGACTGTCAATGGTTGATTCAGTTCATGTGCCATGCCGGAAGCCATTTCACCAAGTGATGTCAGTCGGCCGGCATGTGCCAGTTTTTCTTGCTTTTCCAGTCTTTCTTCAACGGCTTTATATTCGCTGACATCCAGCAGATATCCGTAAAAATAGTCCACCTCACCCTGTTCGTTTCTAACAAACCGGGTGTGATCCATGATCCAACGTATGTTATTGTCGGCATCCCTTATCTGATATGGGTCATACTGCTCGTTATCCACTCCACTTGTTATCGCGGCCTTCTTTTTGTTGATCAACCAGATCAGGTCCTTTTTTTCAATAATATTGGTGTAGTGGAAACTGTTACTGGTCATCTGTTTCACGGAGTACCCTAAAACACGCCGAACATTGGGTGATATATATTCGATTGGCCACCCTGGTTGATTTATCCATTTGCAAACAACGACGAATCCATCGATAAAAAGATTACGTTCGTCCTGAATGATTCTTTCCATTTCCTTTCTTCTGGAAATGTCCTTAAAACTTTCTATGATTCCCAGTAATTCGCCATTGATTCCCAGGTACGGTCTTGCCGTCTTGTTCACAGTGAAAATTCTCCCGTCGGGCGTGCGCTTGACCAGTTCCCTCTCTATGCGCTCAGCACCACTGTTAATCAGCTTCAGTGTGCAGTTGTCTGTGTTGCAGTCTTCACCCTGAAAAAGTTCGTGGCACTTCAATTGATAGGCTTCATCCGCCTCTATCCCGATGTAGTCTAGAAAGGAATTATTCATGCGCAGGATGCTGAAATCGTTTCCCACGACCCGAATGCCATCAGCCGCCCCGTTAAAAATCTGCTTGATTTCCAGGTGTGATTTTTCCAGTTGATTCCTGACCTTGATACGCTCCTGAATTTCTTTTTCCAGTTTTTCGGCATGTTCTTGTAGCATTTCTTCTCTCTGCTTCAAATTCCTGAAGAGCAGTGTATACGGTTTTACCAGTCCTATTTCAATAATTGCCTTGTATATCAGGTAAAAAGAGGCAAGTTTGAGGTAGTGTCCAATCATATTGGATATGCCAAAGACACTGACATACTGAGAAAATGCCATCTCTGATCCAATGGTGCAGATGGTGGAATAAATCAGCAGCTTGTGGACCGTATCGTTAAAAAAACGGCGGATCCGTATCAACCACACCATGGTAATTATCAAAAGCAGCGAAATCAAATACTCGCTGATGATTTTGAATTGGGTCAATCCAACTTCTTCGATATAGCAGTCGGGAAAAATGTGCCAGTAAAAGATTGTTCCCAAAAAAAAAGAGATGACAATCGTATACAAGATGAAAGTGGCACCGACATTGATTTTACGGTTGATAAAATGGCAGGCCGCGAGCAGTGAAATACTTTGCGTATAGCGTGCTAGAATCCATAGCTGAGTTGACAGATTAGCATCCTCAGGAAAAAAGCCCATGCCCTTATAGGAAACGGTATGCATTAAATCCAAACCGGCGACAAACAGGTAGGCGACACCTAACAGAAAAAGATAATGATCCTCAAGGTAGGTGCGGGCATTCCATACCAGTAAAAAAACGCTACAGGCAATGATGATGCTGGAAATTTCAATAATACTGTGGAAGAGCAGATAACTGTGCAAAGATGTGGCATACAGCACCAGTATTGCGAGGATGCCTAGGCTTATGCTTATTACTTTGTCTGAAAGTTTTCGGGTAGGTTCCATTATGTTTGTTTAGCTTTCGATCAAATTAATTTGCAGCCGACGCCTGCTTTGGGTCGATGCCGGTAAACCGATAGGTTGCATTGGTCATTCAAATTCAGTGGGATGATGATCGGCGATCGACTTATCCTTATGGAGCGTTATTTATTTCTGCTTTTAACTGAACAATCTCTTCGATGGTTCCGACCAGATTTTCCAACATGGTTATAAAGGTTGTAATATTCTCGTCTTTTGACTTTCTCATGGCTTCTTCTTTAAACCACCACATCACGATATGTTTAAGCATCATACTCCTTTTTTCTGTTACCTAAATTCAGCAGATCAGCCGCAATTATTCATCTGATTCTTACCCATCAATTGCAAATGTTACTCTATATTTCTAACGGGATAGAATCTCCCTCCAAAAAACGGGTTCTGTGGGTTTTTATTTTTTATAGGCAACCGGGGTTACTCCAAACCAGTTTTTAAACGCAACCTGAAAATTGCTGCGGTTGGAATACCCCAGTAGAAAGGCAATCTGGTCAATATTCATCTCTTGATCAAGATACAATTTAGCCAGATTCTTTCGAATGGTCGTCAGAATCTTGATGAACGTCGTGCCGTTTTCTTTCAGTTTTCGATGCAGAGTGGATCGGTGAATATTGAGTTTGGCAGCCACCAGTTCAACATCCAGAATTCCTGAAGCAAGATTCTGGAAAATAATTCGTTCGATACTGGCCAAAAAGGTATTCTCCTTGGGAAGAGATGCCAGAATATCTTCTGCCTGCTTCTTCAATACCGCCTGCAGGTGAGCATCAAAACTGGTAATCTCAATATTCAATATCTCATCGGAAATCAGAATCGCGTTCTCCGGCTGTTCAAAATAGACCGGCGCTTTGAAAAAATCGGTGTATTTCTTAATATTGCTTCCACATGCGTGCATGAATCGAACCTCCTCCATGTTAACATTATGAATACCAAGCATCGGTGCCAGGTACAAAATCAGTGACAGATGATATTCGGGTATCCAGGGATTTTGATAGTCGGGGGAATCGATGGAAAAAACAAAAGCAGTGTATTTGTTTTCCCGGCGAAGCTCATATGAAAAAATATTTCCAAGCAGCTTTCCATATCTCGTGTACAACTGCAATGCTTCACGGACATTATGGCTGTTCATTGCCATATGATTCACAAAATGCACGAAATGCCCGCCGTAATTCTGCCTTAACTGAATGGCAATGGAAGGATCATTGGTAACTTCCGCCGCCATTTTCCACAATCGAATCAGGTCGGCCAGCGGGATTCTGAAGTCCGGATTGGTCATAATATTGGCGTCAACTCCCGTTGAGCGCAGCAATTCATCCTGTGAGACGCCATGAGCTTTCAAGCACTCGATCAGGGCAAGCGTGTCAAGTGTTGAGACCATTGGTTGTGATTTCATTTCCGACCTTTCATTTGAGAGTCATCTGCCCATCTTTGTTTTGTCATAACTAGCATGGATGGTAAAATAGGACAAATTCAGAAGGAAATGCAACCGCTTCAACTAGGTAATCAATTTTGTTTATGGTAGGATTGCAGCGACAAAGGATTGGAACATGATTGATTTCCTCAGTTTCAAAGCAACGTCATTACATCTGAATACCTAATAATGGGTATTGTAAGGACTTCTATTAACGGATCTTCAGGGGATTGACCGATGAGTGATAAATACAGACGCAGATTTACAGGCTTCATTGCTTTCGTATTAATGGTTTTACTTCTGGCAGGTTGTGATAAGCCTCTGCAAAAAGCAAAATACAAGGCGATCAAAACCGTTGTTGGGTTGGCTGGCGCCGATCTTAGCCCTAATCCTGCCCTGCTGGCCAGCTTTGATCCGGAACGGGATGAAAAGGCAAAGGAAGAACTGGGTTATACCATTGGGACCCAGGCCTATCTGTATGGAGTAGCCGGCTTGCGGCTGGAAAACTTCCGATATGGGATGAGTCGCCTGTTCAAACTGGCCGGAACTATAAATCCTGATAGAGTCAGTGATGTTGGTGAAGACGGTATGACCTATAATGAATATGCTTATCTGAAAAAACTCCCCAATGCCAACATGAGGTTTGGCGCCTCTCCTAATCATGATACACTTTATGGCGGGATTTTTTTCAAGTTGGATAAAGAACCTCTGGTTATTACGGTTCCTGAGATAAAGGACCGCTATTCCAATCTCCAGATCACAAACGCCTTTTTCAGTAACGATGGGTACATTAATGCAAAAGGGACATGCAGCCCCTGTCTTTATTTACTTGCAGGCCCGGATTGGAAGGGAAGCGTCCCCGATGCGATGACAGTGGTTCGAACCAATACCAATGAAGGATATCTGGCCATACGCATTCTTATCGATGGTCCTGAAGAATATGCCCGGGTCAACGAGATTCAGTCCAGATTTGATGCCAGACCACTGGCCAACTATCTGAATCCGGAAAACAAGATATCATTGGAACCTTTCCTGGAACCGGATGATTCGGGCGATTTATCCGTATATAGACGTATCGTGGAAATCGCCCTCAGAAATCCAACACTAAAAGAAATGGACAACGCCGCCTGGAGTAGTTTTCAATACATAGGAATGTTTCCGGATAGACCCTTTGACCCCGAACAGATAGATCCTGCCATCAAGCGGGGAATGAAGCGAGCTATTGATACTGTCCATGACATTGTTGCCTGGAAGGTAAAATCACGCGGGTATAAATCAAAGACAAACTGGCGCGTGGATCTGTTAGGTGGTGATTATGGTCAAAATTATTTAAGGCGAACTGAAAGTGTGGTCCAGGGATTATTCCTGCATGATCCGAAAGAAGCACTGTATTTTCTGTCGTATCACGATGAAAAGGGGGAGTTGTTGACCGGCGAAAATAAGTATCGCTTGCATTTTAATGCGGATCAATTACCTCCTGTTCATGAATTCTGGTCTATCACCCTTTATGATAAGTCCTATAATATCGTAGAGAATCCCATTCAACGCTTTGCCATCGGCGACCGTACCAAGGGATTACATTACAATGAGGACGGCTCCCTGACGATTTATCTGCAATCCGATAAGGCTGATGCTGGCGCATCCAACTGGCTTCCCACACCGGCAGGGGATAATTTCCGCTTAACGTTTCGAATGTATAAACCCAAAGATGTGATGTTTGATCCCAAAACGCTCGAGCACTATCTTCCTCCAATAACCTGACAATAGGAGATATCAAATGACACGAAACGATATACAGTTCCTGTGGGCACTACTAATCCTGATTCCGGTTTTTATGCTGTCAGGTTGTGATCAGACAAACACTGAAACCGGCCTGGATGTTGATGCCCAGGGACATATTGCCGCATCACAGTCCACTCGGAAAGCGAACAGTGAGTTCGGGCAGGAACTGTCATGGGAAAACCAGGAAGATTTTGAGCAGGCGCAAAGGGGATTTTTAGGCGGTAGCAAGGATTTGCGTATCCAGCATGCTGACGGCCGTATCATCTGGAATCAACCAGCCTATGCATTTATAAAGGGAGATGCCCCACCAAGTGTTAATCCCAGTTTGTGGCGACAGGAAAAATTAAATAACATCAATGGATTATTTAAAGTTACAAAGGGAATATATCAACTGCGGGGACACGATCTGGCTAACATGACCTTGATCCGGGGACAATCCGGATGGATCATTGTTGATCCGCTGACTGCGGAGGAAACCGCTTCGGCAGCACTGGAGCTGGCCCGGAAACATCTGGGAAGCGATCCTATCACCGCTGTCATCTATACCCACAGCCATATTGATCATTTCGGCGGTGTTCTTGGCATCATCAGCGAAAAAGAGGTCAAGAAAAGAGGTGTCAGAGTGATTGCACCTCAAGGCTTTATGGAAGAGGCTACCAGCGAGAACATTATTGCTGGAATTGCCATGGGTCGCCGGTCTCTGTTCATGTATGGTAAGAACCTGGCTCGATCAGAAAGAGGACACATAGGATCTGGTCTCGGCAAAGGCCCCGCTTATGGCACGTTTGGTATCCTTGAACCCAACGAAATAGTAAATCATTCAGGGCAGGAGAAGGTTATCGACGGGGTCCGCTTCATCTTTCAATTTGCACCGGGTACCGAAGCACCGGCAGAATTGACATTCTATCTGCCTGATTTCAAAGCATTCTGCGGTGCAGAAATCGTTTCCCGTCACATGCACAACCTTTATACCCTGCGGGGCACAAAAATCCGGGATGCTCTGAAATGGAGCAGTGCAATCGGTGAAGCCATGACCCTTTTCGGAGATGCTGAGATCTATTTCGGCTGCCATCACTGGCCCATCTGGGGAAACAGGAAAATCATGGATTTTCTGACAAAGCAGCGGGATCTGTACAAGTACATCCACGACCAGACGGTTCGCATGTTCAATAACGGTTTAACACCCAGCGAAATTGCGGAACAACTGGAATTACCGGAATCTCTGCGCAAACCTTTTTTTAACCGGGGATATTATGGAAGCCTCAGTCACAATGTTAAAGCGGTTTACCAGGCCTATCTGGGTTGGTATGACGGAAATCCGGCCAACCTTAACCCGCTGCCACCAAAAGAGTCCGGAACCCGCTATATTGACATGATGGGGGGCGCAGACGCCGTCATTGTAAAAGCGCAGGAATATTACAAAAAGGGAGAATACCGCTGGGTGGCTCAACTCATGAACCATCTGGTTTTTGCTGATCCTGACAATAAAAAAGCCAAGGCTTTGCTGGCGAAAACATATGATCAACTGGGATATCAATCAGAATCGGGACCCTGGCGGGATGTATACCTTTCAGCAGCCAATGAACTCCGACATGGTGCCCCGGAAAAAGGGCTGGATATGGCTGTCATCAAGGGAGTGCTGGAAAAAACGCCTGTATCCTACTTCTTCGATTCCATGGCAGTCCGGTTGAATGGTCCCAAAGCAGAAGGGAAAAAACTGACCGTGCGAATCAGCTTCACGGATCTGGACGAAAGCTACGACTTGCGTCTGGAGAATTCAGTCCTTCATCATCAAAAAGCATCGTTACAATTGCAGCCCGACGTAACCCTTAAGATAACACATGATTTGTTTGTCCGCATGCTTGTGGGACAACTCGGAATCAAGGAAATGGTGTTTTCAGATGATCTTTCGGTAGAAGGCAGCAAGTTAGATCTGGTTAGCTTTCTGAGGTTGATGGATAAACCTTCAGCCAACTTCAACATTGTAACACCTTAATTCGGCTGGGAACCGGGCAAAGCTAGGGAAGGAGGAGAAAATACCTGGTTTCTATTCAGCTCTGTGCTGAATATCGTCAAATCCAATACCACCAATTGGTCTCAACATAAGGAGACACCCTCTGGGTTGAAGGTCTTGGCTTTCAGGAAATCGCATCAACCTTCAGCTCGTCCAAAACGGCACCAAAGCATCCATTATTACAGTAACTTAATTTCTCAACTAGAATCCAAGGCTTCCGTCAATCCACGCCCAATCCACAATGATTCTCTGCCTTAGAATCGAATCATCAATCAAAACAGAGTGGTTAGAGAGGTATCTCGTAGGATTCCGAATCCTCAGTTCCAGGTTCAAGTCCTGGTGGGGACACCCTAGCGTATCAATTTCATGTTTTTCATTTCTCTGCGTTCGATTTCATCATAATCCTCTTAATATTTTATACTCTACTGATATTCCGACTGCTTCTGACCACTCTGCAACTTCCCTGAAAACTATCTCCTGGAACTTCGCTAGAAAAATTGCCTGTTCAAGAGACTGTTGATCAATCCAGTAATAAAAAGCGGCCCGTCTATCCATTACGATTGAGTTGAAGTCAACAGTTTCAGGCATCCAGATTCTGTTTTAATTTCGTTAAAATCTTTCAAGGGCTTATGACCACCCACGACTGTAGGAGACTGAAACTCGATAAAAAAATTTATTGACCTTGAAAATGAGGAACCCCCCCCTTGCAGACAACCTGGGTTTCAAGCTTTCACCCCCCCCCGAATCCGGATCAATTGCCCTGGGTCGCTTCGCGAAGTGTGTATCGGCCATACATATAGGCTGACACGACAGCCAGCAGACCCCCCAGGCCCAGGATACCGAATGCCCAGCCCCACGTTTCATAGACGGCTGAATGACTCACAGCAGGATTACTCAAATCCAGCACAAATCCGAATACGATTGATGAAGCAGCCCCGGCACCAAATCCAAGCAGGGAGCGCAACCCGAAAGCCGTTCCCATGTATGCACTGTCCACTGTCTCGGTCAAAGCCGCTGAGAGTATCGGTGAGTCGCCCAAACACGCAAATGAATAGACCAGTCCCAATATGAAAACCAGGACATATGGCCAGAAGATGGTCCATCCGAATGTAAACGAAATGATTGTGCTGAGACCTGTCAGGACGACCATCACCCTGGACCTGCCAATTCTATCCGACAGGCTGCCCATGGTAAAAGAGGCAACCAGCCCGGTCACATGAAATGCGGCTGTGACATAGGCACCGGTTCCGGCAGCAGCCATCACTTCGCCGCCTCCCAATATAAGACAGGCCGAGAGAAAAGCCGGCGTCCATGCCCACATGCCCAAAAGCTCCCATGAGTGACCCGTGTATCCATAAATCAGTGTCATGACAGATGGCTTGCCAAACACCTCCCGGGACAGCTTTTTGCCGGTTCGTTGATTGGGTAGTCTGACCTGTGTCCGGGAAAGGATGATCCAGGCCAGAATGGCACCGATTACCGGGCCGGCACAGGTCAGATAGAAAGCAAGGCGATACCCACCAATAGGCAGTGCTGTCCCACTCAACACCAACGACAGGGTGTATCCCAAAGAGGTGCTGGCAATGAAAAAACCCATGGCCCGGCCCCGTCGCTGGAACGGATATCGCTCAGAAATGATCATGAGGGCTGTTGTGTAGTTGCCGCCCATGGACAATGCCAGCAGCGTATACAGGACCAGTCCCGACCAGTAATCACGGGCAAATACAGCAAAAAGCATTGCAAAAACGGCACTTGTGGTCATGGACATTAAATACAAAGGTTTGGGTCCAACCCTGTCAGCCAGGTTGGATACCACAGCCAGGGAAATGGCATATCCAAAGGAAAATCCCCCGGCGATTGTCCCTGCAGACGATCCCGACATCATCCAGGCACTCTGAAGTACTGGCAGGGAGGCGGCATAGGTTACAAAAACAGTGCCGTTGAAGGTCCTGGCCAGACAAATGCCTGCCAGCCACCAGTCGAATCGATCCTTCAATCCTTTCAATTTCATTCTGGCTATCTCTATGATCACTAATGATTTGTCAGACCACACCATCCGAACACCTGGCCACTAAAAACAAATTACTTCCAGCCTCAGCCCAAATCAA
>JAHJRI010000248.1 GCA_018830885.1 bacterium
CCGTGCGCCGGAACAGCCGATCGGGTGTCCGATGGCAACAGCCCCCCCATGCACGTTGACCCTGGCAGGGTCGATCCCCAGTTCCTTGATGATGGCGATGGATGAAGATGCAAATGCTTCATTGATTTCGTGCAGACCGATATCGTCCAGGGTCAGACCGGCTTTTTTGAGCACCTTGGGTATGGATTTCATCGGCGCGACCAACACGTCCGGCAGCTCGATACCGGATGCGCCCTGGGCGATAATCCGGGCCATGGGTTTCAGACCCAGTTCGTCCGCCTTTTTCCTGGACATGACCAGCAGGCAGCTGGCACCGTCACTGATTTTTGAGGCGTTTCCGGCAGTCACCGGGCCGTCCTTGCTGAAGGCGGATTTCAGGCTTGCCAGTTTTTCCAGGGTCGCTTTGCGGGGTCCTTCGTCACGATCAAAAACAAAGGCGTTCCCTTTGCGGGGGTGAACGGTGACCGGCATGATTTCCGCTTTGAACAGGCCCGACTCGTGGGCCGCGATGGCCTTGTCGTTGGAGGCCACGGCAAATCGGTCCATCTCTTCCCGGGTGACGGAAAATTTATGGGAGACCAGGTCGGCAGTAAACCCCATGTGATAGTCGTTGACCACGTCCCACAACCCGTCATGGACCATACCGTCGATCAGTTCGCCATTTCCCAGGCGGTAACCGCCCCGGGCACCATCGAGGTAGTACGGGATGTTGGACATGCTTTCCATGCCCCCGGCAGCGATAATATCCGCATCGCCGCATTTGATGGCCTGATCGGCCAGCATGACCGCTTTCAGACCGGAGCCGCAGACCTTGTTGACGGTGATGGCACCGCCCTCCATGGGCAGTCCCGCCTTGATCATGGCCTGCCGGGCAGGGTTCTGTCCGAGGCCGATGGGAACCACGTTGCCCATGATCACTTCATCCACCAGCGACATGGCCACCCCTGCCCTCTGGATGGCTTCGGCGATTGCCATACCGCCGAGCTCTGTCGCTGAAAACCCGCTCAGACTGCCCTGAAAATTTCCGATGGCCGTGCGAACGGCGCTGACGATGACGACCTCTTTCATACCTACCCTGAATAATATAGATTTAAACCGGCCGGACCCCGGTCTGGATTGATGGTTTCCATTTTTTTGACGTAATCCGATTAATTTAAAGCCCCCGCTTCACAAAGTCAAATCGGAATCCGGGTTTTAAGCGGTCCACCACAAAACCGGGATTCTGGTTAAAATGTGGATAACCGGGGGTTCCAGCCAAACCTTGTGCTGTATGACGATATCGGTTAGTATAACGGACACTGCCTGGATAATACCTTCATCCGGTTTTAGCCGGACCGGTCCACCCGGGATCAATAAAATATCGGAAAGAAAACGGATGCATGACATATCTCCGGGCACGTTCTCCCCTCCCCATCCTGTCAATCGTCATCAAAACCGGCTGATCGCGTGATGACAGATAATGTGGCCGACAAAACGGATGTCAGGCCGGAAACCCGAGTCGAGCCGTTTATGCCAACGGAACCGCTGGAAATCATCTACCAGGATGACCACTACGTCGCCATCAACAAACCCGCGGGACTGCTGGTACATCCGTCCATCATCGACCGGCACGAACCGGACAACGCCCTGGATATCCTGCAGACGCAGCTGGGTAGACCGGTATACACGATTCATCGACTGGACAAGCCCACGGCCGGGGTGCTGTTGTTCGGATTGAGTCCGGAAGCTGCCCGGGAGGCCGTCGCTGTTTTTACCGCCGGGGAAGTTCGAAAAACCTACCTGGCAGTCGTGCGGGGGGATACGGAAGCGCAACAGGTGATCGACTACCCGCTGAGGCCGGTTCCTGACAGGATCATGCAGGGTCGGGAACGGCCCCATAAGGCCCCGAAAGAGGCCCAGACCCATCTGCGGCGTCTGGGACAGGTGGAACTGCCGGTCGCTGTCGGACGGTATCCCACCTCCCGCTATTCGTTGCTGGAGATCCACCCCAAAACCGGGAAAATGCACCAGATCCGTCGGCACCTGCAGCATATCCGCCACCCGGTGATCGGCGATACCCGGTATGGGGACCGGCATCACAACCGTGCCTTCCGGGAGCGCTGGGGGACCCGCCGGCTTTTATTGACGGCTGTGGAGCTGGAATTTCACCATCCGTTCCTGGCTTCCAGAATTCGTGTGAATGCAACCCTGGACCCCCTGTTTGTCTCCATTCTCGCTGCTCTGGGCTGGTTGCCGCTGATTCCGGTTTCATGGCTCTCCCCGGCGGGATAACGACCGCTCCACCGGGATATGACCGGCATGATCCGGCAGGGGGCGGACTTCCGGAAGGATGGGAGGTATGGTCCGTGACAGGGGGATCTGCCGGTCAGACCAGTTTGAGCCTGGCGGTGACGGAGGCTTCGCCGTTGCAGACGACGGTGCCTTTTTTGATCATGTAGATAATCGTCGCCAGTACGGAGCGCTCCGCTGCCGGATGAAGGAATTCCGGTACTTCCCGGTACAGGGTGGGAACCATTTCCCGGATGGTGTTGACCCCCTCCTTTTTCAGCTCGGTGATGATGTCCCGTTCCCGCTCCTGGCGGTGGACGATAAAGGCCTGGACAAATTCACGCGGGTTATCGATACCCGGACCGTGTGCGGGCCAGAAACAGGCATCATCCCGCTGCTTCAGCAGTTCCAGGCTGTTCATGTACGCTTCCATATTTCCGGAGGGGGGTGAGATGACACTGGTGGACCAGCCCATGACATGATCCCCGCTCATGAGGGCCTTCTCCTCACGGAGTTGATAGCACATGTGGTTGGATGCGTGCCCGGGGGTAAAGACACATTCCACCGACCATCCGTCTCCCTGCAGGATATCACCGTGGCTGACGCTCACATCCGGAACAAACCCGGAAATCTCGAACCGCTCCTGGTTGGACAGGGCTTTGACATCTTCTGACGGCACCTCCGGACTCCCGGTACTCTCCTGTTCGTGAACATAGGCATAGGACCTGGCGCCATAGGCTTCCTGGAGCGCCCGGCAGGCCGGCCAGTGGTCAAAGTGGGTATGGGTGATGAAGATATGGGTGATGACCTCTCCCTGCAGACCGGCCCTGATGGCATCAATGTGCTCGGCCAGGTCGGGTCCGGGGTCCACCAGCGCCACGTTTCCCCGGCCGAGGATATAGGTGTTGGTTCCGTAAAAGGTGAAAAAATTGGGGTTGTTGGCCACAACCCTGCGGATCATGGGGCTGACCTGGCTTATCTGACCATATTCAAAACTGAATTCACGCTTAAATGGAATGACCGCATCCATGTCTTTCTCCTATATCTCAGTGATTATTCAGCTCATATTCAACCATCAGAACGAAGACCGGTATGTGATTGAACGGGTTGGGAGTGGTTAAGCATCGCCAGGATGGCGATGTCAGCGACCGCCCTCAGAGACAGGCATGGATGACTGTCGAGAATGAGTTCAATGACATACCGGTCTTCGCTCTGATGGCAATAGAAAAGTGGTGAATAGTTACATATCTCAGGAAACACTCCCCGGGTTTCTATTCTCTTCTGGCGGCTCGCATCCCTGCAATGGGATCCCGTCACATGTGCTTTGGCAGCCAGGTGCTCAGGCTGGGGAAATAGACCAGAATTGCCAGCGTGATAATCATCATGATAAAAAACGGGAAGGCGCCAATGAAAATATCTTCCACTTTGGCCTCTTCACCCAGCGCAGCCTTCATCGCAAAGACCACCATGCCGAACGGCGGAGTGATCAGCCCCATTTCAACAGCCACCACGCAGACAATACCGAACCAGATCATATCAAAACCCATGGCCTGGATAATCGGCGCGATAATGGGTACGGCAATCAGAATGATGGAGGTCGAATCCAGAAAAGAGCCGAGCACGATCAAGATCAGAATGAACGCCCAGACCACAACCAGCGGCGGCATTTCCAGGGCGAGCACCGTTTGCGTGACTTCAGCCGTGAATCCACTGAATGAGAGCATCTTGGAGAAGAATATGGCCGAGATCATCAGAAAACCGATGGACGCATTCATGTTGCCGGTTTCCAGCAGAATTCCCCAGAATGACTTGACGGTGAATTTCCGCTTGAAAATCGTCACCCCCAGCGCCCCGGCAGCCCCCACGGCGGCGGCTTCCGTCGGGGTGACAAATCCCAGGTAGATCCCGCCCAGCACCAGGAAAATGACCACCAGGATGGGCCAGGGGCGGACCAGGTTCTTGACGTCGTCCAGCCGTCGCGTCTTTTTCCTTTCCAGGATTTTTCCTGCCAGGCTCGGTTTGAACGAAACCAGAATGAAAATCCCGAGGGAAAAGATCAGGGACATGACGATCCCGGGGATAATACCGGCAATGAACAGCTTCCCGATCGCCTCTTCCGTCAGCAAGCCATAGAGGATCAGCAGAATACTGGGGGGGATCAGCATCCCCAGGATGGAACTGCCGGCGACCGTTCCCAGGGAAAAGCGGTGATTGTAGCCGAGTCGTTGCATCTGGGGAATCGCGATCTTGCTGAAAACCGCGGCCGAGGCGACACTGACACCGGTGATCGAGGCAAAGACCGCGTTGGCAGCTACGGTTGCAATGGCAATCCCCCCGCGGACACGCCGGAAAACAATATTGGCCGCATCATAGAGATCGTTGCTGGCTCCGGAGGAGTTGGCCAGCAGACCCATCACAATAAACAACGGGGCGGTTCCGAAGATGTATTCCATGATACCCCGGTACGCGGATATCGACAACATGCCAAACGGAATACGCCACCCTTCCGTGATCAGGTAAAGGGCGACGACGCTAACCGAAATCAAGGCGGTGGCAATATGAATCCCGAGGAAAATGAGGGTAATCAGCACCACGATGGATAAAAACGAAATCAGTATGGGATCCATATTCAATCTTCCTTTGGGGGTTGGAATAATTCCCTGACATTGATGATCAGTTGGTACACAGCCAGGATTGCGACCAACGCACTGCTGAGTTGAATCATGCTAAACAGGGGATACACGGGCACGTGCAGCGCGCCTTCACCTTCGTATTCCAGGATTCTCCAAGCCTTCAGCATCGGCTTCCAGTTGGCGGCAAAGATGCAGATCGCAGCGAACAGCACAAAGAGATACCGCACCACGGTGGCCACAATCTGTTTCTTCGGGCTCAGGCGTGCGGTAATCAGGTCCGACTTGATCTGCCGGTTTTCCCAGAAACCCCAGGGAATCTGCATGAACACCAGAAAAACCACCCCGACTTTGACGACCTCCGATGTCCCCATGATCGGACTGTTGAAGAAAATCCGACCGATTACATCACTGCAGACAAATATCAGCACCAGAAAGATAGCAAAAGAGGCAAGGGCATTGATGCCGGCGCAAAACCCCAGGAACGTCTGGCCGACCTTTTTGAAAAAAGATATCATAACTGTATCCCGTAGCTAGCTGTTTGGGCGTCCGACAAGGTTCAGATGATCGTCTGGAAAATCACAACCGTTTCCAGCAGCTCGATCGGATCGATTGCTCGAAAACCCGATGGTTGAATGGGTATATCTGATGCGGGGTGGCTTTCCGTCCGGCAGCAGCCGTTTGGAAAGGAAACTTTCAAGACCCGAACCGGAAGATCTCCCCAGTTGGATACCGGGACGACGGAAAACCGATATTTTTCCTGTCATCCCGGCGGATTAAACCTGCTATTGAATATCCTTTTCCCAGTCTCGCGGAAATATGTATCCAGCTTTTTTCTGCTCGTCGATAACAAACTTGACAATTTGTCTGGCGGGAATTCCCTTGGCTTCATAGGTTTCAATAAACTTGCCGGGAATATTCGGCATCATTTCAGCCCACTGCTTTTTCTGGTCATAGGTCATCTGATAGAATTTCACATTGTTGTCCTTCAGGACCTTAATGGCATTCTGCAGGTCTCCCTCACCGCGGGCAGCCACTCGGCCGTGCAGTTCAGAACCGGTTTGCAGGATAATATCCTGAATCTTCTTGGGCAGTGAATCGAATTCGTCCATATTCACACCAAAAGCGGTTCCCGGGACGGCGCCAAAATCACACAGGGTGGTATACTTGGCAACTTCGTAGAACTTGAACCCGTACATCCAGCTGACAGCGGCCAGGTATCCTTCAAAGACGCCGGTCTGCAGACTGGTATACACTTCTGTCAGGTTGGCCTGTACCGGAACGGCACCGACCGCTTTGATCCATTCGAGGTTCGGACCGGCACCGGCAATTTTCCGGTTTTTGAAATCGTCCAGGGAGGTGATCGGGAAGGTGGTGATCAGCTGATAACTGTCCCATCCCATGTGCCCGATGTACTTGACATTGTTTTTCTCCAGTGCCTTCCACATGTAGGGCACGTCTTTGTGCAGTTTGTATGCGATTTCCTGCATCAGCTTCATATCGGTTGAACTGAAGGGAAGCTGGTAAAACACACCGCCCATCGGCAGTTTTGCCCATTCAAACGGATACTGAACCGGACCAAAGGTCAGTGTCCCCTGTTCCAGGGCTTCCAGTTCATCCCCGACTTTGGCGATGGCACCGCCGAATGCGAATACCCAGTTGACATCGTCACCGGTTGCAGCCTTGATCCGTTTTGCCAACTCCGGTGCAAACCACTCCTTGAACTCATTGAGGCCGCCCAGTGCCGTCGATGGATGACCGGCTCCCATGACCCAACGATAGGTCTTGGCAAAAGAAACGGAACTGAAAAGGACGACCGTGGCCATGACGCAAGACATAACCAGAAACTTCTTAAAAACTGATGCTTTTTTCATCTCTACTCTCCTCATAGGTGAAATGAAGTTGCGGACCTGAACCAGTGGATTTTCTCACAATAACCGGAAGTTGCATGAACAGCCGTTTTAAGGCGATATAGAAAAGGGATCTTCCCTGTTCTATATTCCCGTTCCCTTATCTATCAGGTTCGGCAGCTGAAGTAAATAGATGAAAACAAAAAATCGAGTGTGGGTCACCCATTGAAGAGAATGTCAGCAAGGGTTGAAAAAACCTCGGGTTTTTTTTATGATCGGGTTTTGAATCAATAACCCATATTAAAAATCAAATGGAAAAAAAATATTTTGTCTGGCTGGCAGCGGTTCTGCTGTTGTCCCTCTCCTGCCAGGGGCCATCGTCACGGCTGACCGTCCCGGACAGACAGGCGCAGCTTGTCTGGCAGGCAAAGGACGGCGGAGAGATGACCTGGCACCAGGCGGACCAGTACTGCCGGGAGCTGAACCTGGATGGCATGGATGACTGGCGTCTGCCGGAGATGCAGGAGCTGGAGGCTGCCTTTCAATTCAAGTCTGAATTCACGCCGCCGGTGTCCGGCAGCTACTGGTCAGCGAAGATCAGCAGCCGCAGTCGGAAGGCAGGCTATGTGAAGTTTGATTTCGGGGTGACCGGTTATCGAAAGACGGGATATCCGGGGTTTGTGCGATGTGTGCATTCACAGCACTGAGCATCAGTCATCGGATTCAAAAATCCATTTTTTCACCGCCCCCAGGACGATCTCTCTTTTGATCGGCTTGGTGACGTAATCACTCAGTCCTTCTTTCAGGAACCGCTCCCGGTCGCCTTCCATGGCATGTGCCGTCATGGCGATGATGGGAATTTCGGTAAAGCCCCTGGCACGCAGGGTCCGGGTGGCTTCGATCCCATCGAGTACGGGCATCTGGATATCCATAAAAACGAGATCGTATTTCCGGGGGTTCGCTGTCAGCCTGTCGACGGCTTCCTGTCCGTTGTCGGCGGTATTGATATGATAACCGGCCTTTTCGAGGAGCAGGGTGGCCAGTTTCTGATTGACCTTGTTGTCCTCCACCAGCAGAATCTGGATCGAGCGCTTGATGTTTTCCCGGATGGAGTACTGGGTGGCGATATGCCTGGCCTGGGGCGTTTTCGAACTCCCCTCGTTTTCGGTTTTATTGATGAAGTTGACCATCATCTGCAGCATCCGGCTGCGCCGGATGGGCTTGGCGATAAATCCGTCGAACCCTGCCCTTTCGCAGCGCTTGGCATCCATGGTGGATGACAGCGCGATCAGGGGCATGGTGCGGTAGCTGCCGGCAGAGGCCCTGATCTTTTCAGCAAATTGATATCCGCTCAGACCGGGCATCTGGATGTCACAGAGACACATATCGAACCGTTCCCCCTTTTTTTCCGCCTCCTCGATCAATGCCAGCGCTTCAAGGGCGTGATCGGCCAGAATGACGTGGCTGTTGACCGCCTGCAGATAGTGAAGCACCAGGTGCCGGTTGGTGGGGTTGTCATCAACGATCAGCATACGTTTGCCAGTCAGCTGGCCGAGCTCAAACCGCTCACTCTCCTTGGGCTCGGTTTTTTCGAAAAAAACGGTCACATGGAAGGTGCTGCCCTGGTCAAGCTCGCTTTCAACCCAGATCTCCCCGCCCATCAACTGCGCCAGATCCCGGCTGATGGAGAGACCGAGACCCGTTCCCCCGAATTTGCGAGTGATGGTATTATCCGCCTGTTGAAAGGCCGTAAAGACATCGGACAGTTTGTCCGGAGGGATCCCGAGTCCGGTATCCCGGACCGTAATATGGATTTTGACCTGTTTTTCTGTTTCCTCCGCCACATCCAGCTTCAGTTCGATTTCACCGGTGTCCGTAAACTTGACTGCGTTTCCCATCAGATTGGTCAGGATCTGGCGGAAGCGCAGCGGATCGCCCAGAACGGAAGCGGGCAGCGTGTCGCCAATGAGACAGATGACCTCGACAGGCTTCATCCCGATTTTGGGCCGAACCAGTTCACAGACATCGAAGGCCAGCAGTTCCAGATCAAATTCAACCATTTCCAGTTTTGTGCGTCCGGATTCGATCTTTGAAAAATCCAGCAGGTCGTTGATCAGGGTCAGGAGGATGTCACCACTTCTGCCGATGGTATTGACAAAATCAATCTGCTCATCGGTCAGCGGCGTGCCCAGGAGCAGGTCGGTAAACCCGATGATGCCGTTCATCGGGGTTCTGATTTCATGACTCATATTGGCGAGAAACTGGCCTTTGGCCTCATTGGCAGACTCTGCCGCGGCCGCGTTTTTCTGGGATTGTACGATGGCGGCTTCCAGTTTCCGGTTGGTCCGCTCGTTCTCTTCGTAAGCTTCCTGCAACTGTTGCTGGCTCTTCAGAATCTTGAACCTTTCCGCCAGGAGACCAAGACGGAACTGGCTGCGAACCGATTCATAGTTGTAAACGAACACCCCCATAATAAAAAAGCTGATGGTGTACCGCTGCAGCAGGGTTGTCGAGTATCCATAAACCGGCAGCAGTCCGAAAGGATTCAGTATCAGCAGGGATGCCAGGAACCAGAAAAGCACGGTATAGATCGCTCCTTCCAGCTTCTCCAGCAGAAAAAAAGCCAGGACCGGGAAGATGTAGGACCAGAGCAGCAACTCCCCCTCCTGTCCACCGGTACCAATCATGATCAACAAAAAACAGCCGAAGATCATCATCAGGATCCTGAATCCCCAGAGACCCCGTTCCATCCTGCGGATCACCAGCACAAAAACAAGCAGAACAGCCGCCATACCCAGGTCGAGCAGTCCGATACCGACGATGCCGAACCGTAACTGGGTAAAGGCAAAATAGAACAGGACGGGAATCGCGAAGATGATGGGGATAAACATGATCTGCCGTTTTCGCTGCTCTTCAAAGTCGAAATGCAGACCCTTCGCCATCGATATGGCGCTGAAGATGCGGTGCAGTCTCTGGACGATAGGCTTCATAATCCGGTTGGAATTCCTGGTATGTCGCCGACCGGGACGATTTCGGCAGGCAGGTCTTAAAATACAGGTACCTCAGGTCGAGTGTTTAAAGCATATCGTATCCAGTAGGGTATTTCAACGGGATTCGCCCCAAACAGGCCGCCGACCGGATCAAGACCCCGGGCCGGGTCCCCGCCTGGCGGGTTCATTTCCGGCAGAACAGCTCCCTCAGGGATGGATGTCCGGAACCGGCGCCTTTTTGAAAAAAAACAGAGATGGTGTGGTATCGGAATTCCATCTATGGTATGGATACCTCTGCAGCACCGGTTATTTAACATAGAAAACCGGGTCCATTAGGCACGGTCAGGTTCTATTGGCTTAGCCCTGAGCTTTTTTTTCTTACTTTTACTCTTACTCCTCTTTTCTGAAAGCAGTATGCCTGGGATTACGTTTAAGGGCACCTTGATCCATTAAAATGATCGAACTTACCGCATCAAAGGCTTGATCTTTCAAGAAACGCACGAGTCCATCCATGGAGCTCCTGGAAGCCATCCATGGCTTCCAGGGTTCTTGAAAGATCAACCCTTTGCTGCTGACTGAGTTCCATTTAATCAAGGTGCCCTTAAGAGTAAGCGTAAAACTATAATGAATTATCATTTACTCGTCCTTTGGGCTTATACCAAAACCGGGTCCTGTGGGCCCGGATACTTTATCCTGTTGTAACCCCGGGTTGACTGGCAGAGCCGGTTGTCACCCAGGGTGTCTGTTAAAATGGCCCTTTGGTGGGCGACTTCTGGAATCGGCGTGAAGGCAGGTCGTTATGAAATATGATGTTCTTGTGATAGGCAGTGGTTTTGGCGGGAGTGTCTCGGCACTGCGATTGGCGGAAAAGGGGTACCGGGTGGCCGTCGTTGAACAGGGGAAATGGGTGAATCCCGGCGATATTGAACACGCGGACCACAGTATCCGGAAACTGTTCTGGATGCCGCCGCTGGGCATGCGGGGATACTTCCTGCAGAATTTCTATCGTCACATTGCCATCATTGCCGGTGTCGGTGTTGGCGGCGGCAGTATCGTCTATGCGGCTGTGCTGCTCAGACCCCGGGACCATTTCTATACGGACAGTTCCTGGAGTGATCTGGGTCTGGACTGGAAACAGGAGCTGCACCCCCACTATGAAATGGCATCCAGGATGCTGGGGGTGGGGAAAAACCCCCATACCAGTATCCAGGATGACTACCTGCGCCAAACGGCAACAGCCATGGGTGCCGGTGACACCTTCGGGCCCGTTGACAACGGCATCTATTTTGGGGAAGCGGACAGGCAGCAGCCGGATCCCTATTTTGCCGGGCAGGGTCCTTCCCGGCGCGGTTGCAGTTTTTGTGGGCAGTGTATTACCGGATGTCGTCAGGGGGCTAAAAATACGCTGGACAAGAACTATCTCTATCTGGCTCAGCGCCTGGGGGTCGATATCCTGCCGGATCGCAAGGTGACCAATATCATCCCCCGTCCAACGGGGGGATATATGCTGAAAAGCCGGGATCCGCTGAACCGGTTTAAATCCCATCCCGACCTGATCGCGGACAAGGTCATTGTCTCGGCAGGGGTGCTGGGAACGCTGGAACTGTTGTTCCGCTGCCGGGATGTGACAGGGACCCTGCCAGCGATTTCCGGGCAACTCGGTCGGGTGGTCAGAACCAACAGCGAGGCCATTGTCGGTGTCCTGGACAGCGATCCCGCGGTGGATCTGACAGAAGGCACCACCATCTCAACCGATTTCTACCCGGACAGCCATACCCATATCACCCAGAACCGGTACAGCCAGGGCGTCAGTTTCACAAAGAGCTATTTCGGGCCCCTCGTTGACGATGATCACCCGAGGCGCAGAGCCCTGCGCGTCATTGGAACCATGCTGAGACACCCCCTGCAGTCCACCCGTTCCTGGCGGGTCCGGGACTTTTACAAACGGGTGACGGTCCTGACGGTGATGCAGGATCTGGATAACCAGCTATCCTTCACATATGGGCACTCGCCGCTGTTTCTGTTCGGCAGGCGGCTGAAATCCAGGCCGGTTAAAGGCAGGGAGGCGCCGTCCAATCTCGCCATCGCCAACCGGACGGCAGTGGTCATGGCCGGTGAAACCGGTGGTACCCCCTTGAATTTCCTGTCGGAGAGCGTTGGCAATATCTCCACCACCGCCCATGTCCTGGGTGGCTGCAACATGGGAAAATCAGCCCGGGACGGTGTGATCGACACCCGTCACGAGGTGTTTGGCTATCCGGGGCTTTACGTGATTAACGGGGCATCCGTTTCCGCCAATGTCGGGGTCAACCCCAGCCTGACCATTACCGCCATGGCGGAACGGGCCTTGAGCCTGTTCCCGCCAAAATGAACCCGTCAACCGGTGTTCCGCTGACACACCTGAGGCGCTGAGAAGTGCCTTGCAGTTGAGATCCAAGAATAGCCTTGACTTCGAAAAACCAATTTTCTACCATCTTTTATCTCGATTCGCTTTGCTGTTATCGATCATACCCCGTGCGGGACTTGGATATTTCCGCATTCAAGTCCGGTTGAACTGTATGAAAACGCTTTCCAGATACAACAAACTCATTTTGGGAGCCGCCAGTGATGCAGAGCCGTTTATGCGGGCGACTGCTCTTATTGCCGTGTTTACCCAACCCCTGTTTTTTGTGATCTGGTGCTATGTGTTTCCCCAGCCATACGAGAATCTGACCTTCCGCCTTCTGGCGGGTTTGATCTGCCTGCCGATTGTCTTCAAATCCTACTGGCCACAGTCTCTGCAGCATTTATCCCCCTATTACTGGCAGTTGGCCGTCTTTGCCAATCTGCCGTTTCTGTTCGCCTTTTTTCTGCTGGAAAACCATTATTCCCAGGTCTGGGCCCTGAGTATGCTGGTCAGTGCCCTGTTGCTGACCTTTCTGATTGACTGGTTGTCCGCCATTCTCCAGTTTGTGGCCGGTGCTGTGCTGGCCTGGATGGTTCACAGTCTGATCCGGGTGGATATCGCCAGCTTCAGCAAATACCTGGAGATTCTGTCCATATGCTTCTTCGGTCTGTTTGTGGGGGGGGCTGTCAATTTTCGGCTGCAGCAGTATCGGGCCAATCAGCGGGAATTTGAAAAGAAAATGCACCTGATCTCGATCAAAAACCGGAATATGATTCGGCAGTACAACAAGATCCTGAGCCGGTTTCTCAGCAACGTGCTGGTGCGGCGGCTGGTCAAGCTGCAGGACAAGTACGGGCTGGACAACGCGATCGAGCGGATTACCAGTCAGGAGCGGCGGTTTTGCGCGATCATGCAGGCGGATGTCCGTAATTTTACCAAGATGTTTGGCTCCGAAAGCGAACACGACGTTGCCCGGCTGATATCCATGTGCTTTTCCGAGGTCACGGAGTTCGGTCAGAATCTGGCTGTCATTAAACCGGTGGGAGACTGCATTTTTCTCTACAGCGACGATGAAGACGGCAGGGAGCGGGCGGTCCTGAATATCCTGGCACTGGCTTTTCTGCTCGTCAATACGGTAGAGAATATCAACAGTGCGCTGAAACTCTCCAACACCCCACTGCTGAATTTCGGCATCGCGCTGCATGCCGGTGAGGTGACCTACGGCAACATCGCCAGTGAAACCATGATCGACCCCACGATTATCGGGATCAATGTGAATATGACTGCCCGGCTGGAGGAGTTGACCAAAACCCAGAGTGTCAAGGATATTGTCGGCTCCAACGGTATCATCCTTTCGGAAGAGTTCAAAACGCTGTCACAGCAGCATTTCGGAAATTTTCAACCGATCCGTATCAATCTGGACAAACTGGGGGTAACCGTCCGGGATTTTCCCGGGGTGTCAACCGTATATGCGGTTCCCAGGGCGATTGCCCTGTCCCACCAGCATTTCGTCCATCTCCATGTGCATGACCGGCAAAAAAGAGCCCTGGTCAGCTATGCCACCGATAAGAACGAGTACCTGGGTGTCAACTATAATTACGATATGCAGGGCGTCGGTGCGGATACCACCTGGCGGATGCAGATCGATATTGCCGGTTTCTCAGGCGAGACCGTCCAGCAGTACGCTGCCAGAAATCTGACAGATTTCAACGTCACGATTTCGAGCGGTCTGGAGCCTTCGATCGAACTGGATACGGAGAGGTTCCCCGGGGAATACGGTGAAGTTGAGATCGAGGAACGGATCATCAAAATCATCGAGGACCTCTCGAGTTACGACCCCCCTAGATAGCGATCGACGGTTCCGGCACGAAAAATTTCGGCTGAGGTCGTTTACGGTCCTTTTTGGCTGTCGAGAGCCACTGATCCGCACCCACGATATCCCTGACTTCGCAACACACATCCGCGACCCGGGTCAGCATTTCCTGGGTGACGTTGGCGTTGATGGAAAAACGAACCAGCGAGCGGTTTTTCGGTGTTGCCGGTGCGCAGAAAACGGATCCAAAAACCCCCCGCGCCTCCAGGGCGTCCCTGAAAACGATGGTCTGGTTTTCCGGACCCGGTACCATGGACATGATCTGCGACTGGCTCGCACTGACATCATAACCCATGCTGTCCAGCCGATGCCGCAGAAAGTCCGCATTGTCTCTCATCTTTTCCCTGCGGTGGTTTTCGGTCTGGATCACTTCCAACGCTGCCGAGAAACCGGCGATATCGTATTCATGCACCCCGGAGCTGAAGATGGAAGGGAAGGACTCGTACTTGATGTACTCGATATGACGCTTCGATCCGATGATGATGCCGCCGCGGCCGGCGAACGCTTTTGACAGACTGGCTGTCCGGAAATCGACCCTGTCTGCCAGGCCCAGATCTGACACCATGCCTTCCCCTTTTTCACCGATCACACCCAGTGAATGGGATTCGTCCACCACCAGCATGCAACCGCTCCGTTCTGCAATCTCGACCACTTCGGTCAGGGGGCAGAGCGTACCGCTCGTACTGTAAAGAGAATCCACAAGGATGACGCCCTGTCCGTGTTTCTGAACCAGTTTTTCCAGGGACTCAACGTTGTTGTGACGGAAAGGACGGGGCGTCGCCCCGGCGCTTTTGATCCCTTCCCAGAGGGACATATGTGCCATCATGTCCACGTACACGGGAACCTCAGGTGCGGCAATGGACTGGACCAGCCCCACATTGGCGCTCCAGCCGGATTGGCTGAGCAGGGCGCTTTCAGCCGAGGCCCACTCGGCAATCTGCTGTTCAAACCGGGCCTGACTGTCCTCGCCAAAACGATAGACGCCGGAACGCAGCATTTCATTCTCACTTTCCTGCAGGGCATCAATCCTCGCCTGTCGGATCTTTTTGTGACCGGCGATGGAGAGATAGTCGTTGCTGACCAGCCGGATGGCGTCGTCCCCGGGGAGACGGCCTTCCAGAATATGGCCGCCTGCCTGTGGGTCCCTTGTTCGGTGATAGTATGCATCCACTCTGCCGGTTAAAAATGAGGGTTCATTTCTTTTGGTATGTTTGAGAAGATCACGCCATATTTTTTCAATCCGTTTCATTTTTTTTCTCCATTCAGGAATGTACACAAGGGACCCTGACCTGCAGGCTACGGGAACAGACCCGGGCCGGAGGTACGGGGAATATGGCCCGCCGGACCAGAACCATAGGATCAGCCGGGCGGAAACCGAGAGACTATCGTCGCTGATCTTTTAATGAAATAGGAAAAAAGTCAAATCCAAAAAGATGGGTTGCTTTTTTGATGCATTTCTTGGCATACTGATCGGCTTGTCCGTAGAAGGAAGACCGGGAGGGTGGATTCAAAAGAACCGACCGGTAACCATGGCCGCCGGTCGCACAGCAGTGGCAGTGCTGCAGGCTTCTCACGTTCAGTATCGGAATGACGCGTGATACCCTGGAATTACCTGCAGGGGAGGTGCATTTATAACCCGAATTTTTTGAAGACATAGGCGTTGTCCTCTCCCACGCTGCCCGAGATCCACTTGACACGGGGCGGGGTGTCAGACATTTTACCAGCGGTCGGCAGGGTCAGCAGGCCGAAGACGGGGTGTTCCACTTCCCTGAAGGAGTTGCGGGCCTTCCAGTGTTCAATCTCCATCACCTCGCCGGCCTTGACCATTTTGGTCGTTACCGGCATCCCCCCCCCTTTCCATTTGGAGCGCGCCGCTTTGACGGCGTAGGCGGAGAATTTATTGAAGATTTCGTCATAGGTGAATCGGGCCACGGTCTTTTCAATCTCTTCATTTAG
>JAHJRI010000249.1 GCA_018830885.1 bacterium
CCATGATCCTGTCTGGAACCCCGATCACGGCAGCTTCCATGACGGCCGGATGCTGGTGCAGAACCTCTTCGATATCCCGGGGCAGAATGTTGAAGCCGCCCCGAATGATCAGGTCTTTTTTGCGGTCGACGATAAAGATATAACCATCCTCATCGATTTTGGCCATATCCCCGGTATACAGCCATCCGTCGACAAACGTCTCAGCGGTTTTGTCCGGCATGCGGTAATAGCCCTGGGAAATGTTGGCCCCGCGCACGATCAGTTCCCCCACTGCATTGACCGGTAGCTCTTTTCCATCCTGATCGACAATCTTGACCGCCACATCCGGCAGCGGTTGACCGATCGATCCCACTTTGCGTTCGCGACCCTTGTAGTGGGCCGAAACGATGGGGGAAGCTTCTGAAAGACCGTACCCTTCCAGGATAATACATCCGAATTTTTTTTCAAACCCCTTCAAAATCTCGACCGGCAGGGGTGCTGATCCACTGGCACATTCGGTCAGGCTGGAAAGGTCATATTTGTCTACCACATCCGGGGTGTTCACGAACATGGAGAAGATGGCCGGCACGCCGGCAAAGCCAACCACCTTGTACTTCTCAATCAACCGGCAGGCGGTTTCCAGGTCAAACCAGGGAATCATGACACTCATGTTGGGAAACATGAACCCCACATTCATTACCGTCAGACCGTAGGAGTGAGAGAGCGGCAGGACAAACAGTCCGACATCGTCGGGGGAGCGGTCCGGATCCAGCTTATAGCTGCTGACGGCGTTGGCATACAGGTTTTTGTGGGAGAGCATGACGCCCTTGGGCACGCCGGTGGTTCCGGATGTATAGAGAATAACGGCATTGTCCTCATCTCTGATCTCCAGAGCCGGCTTCTCATCAGGACGGTTTTGGATCAGGGCTGTCAGGGTCGTGGTCCCGGGGATCGCCTCATCTTCCACCAGGATCACATGCTTCAGGCTCTCGATGCCCTCCCTGGCCTGGTTGACGTTCTCCAGGAACGATTTTGTGGTGATAATGGCAGAAGCCTCCGAGTTTTTCAGGATATGCCCGACCTCTTTCGGGCCCAGTAGAAAAATGACCGGAATGATACTCGCCCCGGCTCTGAGGATTCCCTGGTAACTGACCAGGACATCGGGGGAATTCAGCAGCAGTACCAGCACCTTGTCACCTGGCTTGATACCCAGATCGATCAACCCGTGGGCCAGTTGATTGGCTTTTTTAATGAGCTGCAGGTTGGTATACGTGATGTCATCGTATATCACCTTGGGTATTTCCCCAAATTTTTCAATATTTTGATCGGCCAGTTGCACTAAATTCATAACCTCCCCTGTGTGATGTGGGATACGGTGAATGGGATTCAGAAGCCAGGTCCGGCGGGCGCCATCGCCCGATGGGGGGACAGATGGCCAGACGCCGAGCAAACGGAACGGTTAAACGGGTGCCGCGCCGCCACTTTCGCGGTTCTTGCTGCGTTCGATGGACTGCAGTGCCAGGTAACTGTCCCCGAATTTACCCAGGTTGTCAATTTCGGTATCATACTGGTCATAGTGCCGTTCTTCGTCCGTTACCAGGCTTTCGAATATCTGTTTAGAGGCTGAATCGGCATTGGTGGAACATTCATTGGCCCAGAGATTATATGCTTTCGCACTCTCTTCTTCCATCGATCTGGCCATTGTCAGCATCTCCTTGACCTCTTGGACTTTTTTCACCTTGGCGGCGGTTCCCAATTCGACCTGGCCCTTGAGAAACAGAATTCTTTCGGCCAGTTTTTCGATATGGAGCATCTCTTCGATCGCCGTGCGTCTGAATAACCTGGCCAGCAGGTCAAATCCCTGGTCGTCACAATGAAAATGAAAATACATATATTGATGAACGGCGGACAGTTCATCCTCAATGGCTTTATTTAGCAGACCAACACTTTTTTCGTGTCTCATCTCTTTTCTCCGATAAGGGTTTAGAAGGGTTGAGTGGATCTGATCATTGACTGAAAAACCGAACGATCATCCTCTGTTTCTCTCCGGAAAACAAACGTAATGGCTGTCCGATACGATTTTGGACAGTGAATTTTCCATTTAGATAACAGTTCTGGTGTATTCGGTCCATAGCCGGAGCAAGCCGGGTGCACCAAAACCATGTGGGTATGTGATCATAACCGTTTCAAGAGGGTATTTATTCAGAAAAACGCATGGATCCCTCCTTGGAGCTCCTGGAATCCATCCCTGGCTTCCAAGGTTTTCTGAACAAACAACCTCTTTCCGCTTACAGGTACCCACACATATTTGGTGCACCCGGCAAGGCCTGTTCATCTTTCAGCAATCTGGTTGATATCAGAAAAGAGGGTTAACTGTTGATTCTCATCCGTCGTTGGGCCATGTGGGCGAAGGATTATTTTGCAGGCGATTTTTGAGACAGGGATTGATTGTCAGTTTCGGAAAAATAAACTAGGGTGTTGATATCAAACCCGCCGGAAGGTTTTCAGACCGACCGGCAAAGGAAGCCGAGGGACACTCAAAGGATTGAACCATGGAAACACACGTCGATTTTGCAGGAATTCGTCAACTGTTTGAAAATGCTGTCAAGGAACAACGCGACGCTCTTTATGAATTCGAGGTCTACGATTTGATCCGTTTTGTCGGATCCGAGACCCCACCCCGCTGGGTTTTTCTGCCCAAAGAGGACCGGCTCAAACCCGACCTGCTCGATTCGATTCCAGGAGACAAGCTGGTGGTCAAGGTGGTCTCACCCAATATCCTGCACAAAAGCGACGTGGATGGGGTCCGTATTGCCGCAAAGGACAATCAGCAACTGCTGTCTACCATCCGTCGCATGAAGGTGGAAATCCCGGAAAAATTCGCCGGATTGATCGAACGGGACCCCATGCATGCCCCGGATGCCTATCGTGGGCTCACGGGAGATGATTTGAAAAAGGCGATTGCTGACGATATCAAAGGAGTGATCCTGGTGCAGTTCATGCCCCCTGATTCCCAGGAATTCGGCAATGAACTGCTGGTCAGCCTTCGCTGGACACGGGAATTCGGCATGATCCTCAATGCCGGTCTGGGGGGAACCGATACGGAACTCTATGCCAGCCGCTTCCGCAAAGGTCAGGCGGTCGTAGCCGCTTCCACAGCCATGGTCAATGGTGAGACCTTTTTCAATACGTTCAAACAGACCATCTCCTACAAGAAACTGGCGGGTCTGACCCGGGGGCAGAAACGGATCGTGACGGACGAGCAGCTGCTGGAGTGTTTCTCTGCGCTGATCGCAACCGGTAACTATTTTTCGCCATTGAATGATAAAGCCCCGTTCTATATTGACGAGCTGGAGATCAATCCGTTTGCCTTCAGCAACTACCTGATGCTGCCCCTGGATGGACTCTGCCGGTTTTCTCCCTCCCGTAGACAGATTGAACCCCGGCCCATCGACAAGATCGATAAACTGCTGCATCCAGAAAGTATCGGTATCGTCGGCGTTTCAGGCAAAGGGGCCAATATCGGGCGTATCATTCTGGACAACATCCTGGCCAACGGGTTTGATCCAGCCAGCCTGACCGTCGTTCATCCGGAAATCAAGCAGATTGGCAGCGTGGGGGCGGTGGCCTCGCTCCGGCACCTGCCGGGGAAACTGGATCTGCTGATCCTGGCTGTGGGTGCTCCAATGATACCAGCCTTGATGGATGAGATTCTGGACAACGATCTGGCGGAAAGTGTGCTGCTGATACCCGGCGGAATGGGGGAAAAGGAGGGGCAGGAGCATGTCACGGTCGAGCTGCAGGAGAAGATCCGGGCTTCCAGGAGAAAGGATGGCCGGGGGACGGTGTTTCTCGGTGGCAACAGCCTGGGGGTGTTGTCCAATCCCGGACACTATGATGCCATGTTTATTCCCGAATCCAAACTGCCCAAAACCAGGGGCGACCATCCCCGTTCCATCGCCCTGATCAGTCAGAGTGGTGCGTACATGATCACCCGCATGAGCAAGCTCTCTTTCCTGGACCCTGCCTATGCCCTGTCCATTGGCAACCAGATCGACCTGACGGCCAGCGATATCCTGAGGTACCTCAACGGGATTGATTCGATCAAAACGATTGCCTTCTATATGGAGGGTTTTAACGACCAGGATGGGCTGGTCTTTGCACAGGCTGTGCGGGAAGCGGTGCCAAAAGGGAAGGAGATCATTTTTTACAAGGCCGGCCGGACACCGGAAGGCAAAAGCGCCACTTCCGGGCACACCGCATCCATCGCCGGCGACTACATGGTCTGCGAATCCTGTATCAGCCAGGCAGGTGCCATCGTGGCCGAGAACTTTACGGTCTTCGAAGGACTCCTGCGTCTCTCCAATGCGTTTCATGGAAAGACCATCACCGGCAACCGGCTGGCAGCTATCAGCAATGCAGGGTATGAATCCGTGGGGATCGCTGATAATATCCTGGGAGAGGATTACCAGTTGACCATGTCATCCCTGGAGGCGCGTACGAAAGAGAAACTGCTGGCGATTGTGACAGCCGGCAGGCTGGAGAGCCTGATCAATGTGAACAACCCCCTGGATATAACCCCCATGGCGACCGAGGACGTTTATGAGGCCTCGATCAAAGCGCTCCTGGAAGATGACCGGGTCGATGCCGTTGTGGCTGCCATTGTGCCGCTGACCCCGATTCTGCATACCCTTCAGAATGAAAGCAACCACGATGCCTTTCCCTCCGAGCAGAATCTGATTCAGCGCATCCCCAGGCTGGCTGCCGAGTCCGAAAAACCGCTGGTTATTGTTGTCGACAGTGGGCCGCTTTATGATCCGCTGGCCAACGCGCTGCAGGATGCAGGACTGCCTGTATTCCGGTCAGCCGACCGGGCGGTTACGGTACTGGGGATGTACATTCATGGCAGGCTCAAAACCGCCGAGCTCATGCAGTTGATCTAGCCGCTTCCGCAGCGTCTTGAAACACCGGGGCGGGGAATGTCATTGGTGTGAAAATTGAAAGGAAATAGAGTACCTATTCACCTGATATACGCCCCAACGGTATTGTGTTTCAAGAAACGCATGAATCCTCCTGGAGCTTCTGGAAGCCATCCATGGCTTCCAAGGTTCTTGAAACACAATACCTTCGGGGCTGAGCGGAAATCAAACTGAATAGATACAAAACAGACTTATATCCAGAAAAAGGAGGTCAGCATGGGGAAGACCCGGATTGTTGTGCTTGGAGGCGGGCCGGGCGGTTATGTGGCCGCCCTGCGGGCCGCATCGCTGGGCGCGGATGTCTGCCTGATTGAAAGGGAGAATCTTGGCGGAACCTGTCTCAATTGGGGATGTATTCCCTCGAAGATCATGAGGCATACCAGTGAGCTTTACCTGAAAATGGGCCGGACCGAACATCTGGGTATTGATATCCATGGCAGTCTTAGTCTGAACCTGGCGGCCCTGATGGCAAGGAAGCATAAAATCCTGGCAGCCCAGCGCAAGGGGATCGCCACTCTGCTGTCGACCGGGGGTGTCCGGGTTATCCAGGGTACGGGGCGGATTGAAGAGAGGGGTCTGGTTACCATCGATTCAACGGCAGGTTCTGAAGCGGTTCCCTTTGACAAACTGATCGTTGCCACCGGTACCGTTCCCCTACAGGTTGAGGCGTTCCCCTTTGACAACCGGACCGTTCTTTCCAGCAACGATCTGCTGCAACTGGCGTCTGTCCCGAAATCCATCACCATCGTTGGTGCGGGTGTCATCGGGTGCGAATTTGCCTTTATCCTTTCCGGGATGGGAGCGGAGGTTACGATGGTTGAGGCCATGTCCAGGGTGATTCCGATTCCCACGGTGGATGAACTGTGTTCAAAAATCCTGTTGCGGGAACTGAAGAAAAGAAAGGTCAGGGTGCTGACCGACACGATCGTTTCCGGTATCGAACCGACGGATACCGGTGTATCGATCAGTCTGCAGCCATCCCCCTTCAGTGAATCCCCTGCAAAGCGTACCGTTCTTCATCCGCCACTGGTGGCGGGAACCATGGCGGTCTGCATTGGCCGGGCACCGCTTTCGACAGACATCGGGCTGGAAAAGATCGGGCTCAAACCCGATAACAAAGGATGGATTACGGTCAATGACTCCATGGAAACCGCAGTTGAAAACGTCTATGCCATCGGGGATATCCTGGGGCCCTCCAAAATGATGCTGGCGCATGTCGCTTCCCATGAAGGGATGATTGCCGCGGAGAACGCCATGGGTGGCGCGTGCCGGATGGACTACGTTGCGGCCCCCGGGGCCATTTTTACAAACCCGGAGATTGGGAATGTCGGGGAGAGTGAATTGAGCGCCAGGGAAAAGGGACTCAAGATTGACTGTTTTACAACCAGCTTCAGAACCCTGGGCAAAGCCCAGGTCATTGACGACATCGCCGGGGAAGCGAAACTGGTGGTTGAGCGTGGCAGTGGCCGGATTCTGGGGGTTCATCTCATCGGGCACGGGGCGACCGACCTGATCGGCGAGGGAGCGGTGGTTGTCAAAAACAGGCTCACGGTCGATGAACTGGCCCATACCATCCATGCCCACCCGACCCTCTCCGAGGTGCTCTCCGAAGTTGCCATGAAAGCCCTGGGAAAACCGGTGCATGGATAGGCCCAGACAGGCATCTCCCTGGCCATACTAATCCCTGCCGGCCAGCCTGCGACCGATTGCGCGAGCCTCTTCCAGCAGCCTGTCATTACTGCGCGCCGGTTCGATATGGCTGTTGATGTGGCTGATTCTGCCGACCTCCGCCATGCCTAGACCGGTACCTGCCATCCCGGCCAGCCAGCGGGCGGACTTCTTGTACTGTTCCGGTTCCTCCGCTCCCTGGGAGATCACCATGGCGAACCGTTTTCCCGGGGGTAAAGCCGATTTGTATCCCCCTTCCGGCTGGGGGATGTAGAAGGAATAAAGCCTGTCAACCAGCAGTTTCATCTGGCCTGCAATCCGATACATATAGATCGGGCAACCGAAAACCACCCCGTCACAGGTTTTCATCTCTTCGAGATACGGTTTGAGGGCATCCTTCTGGGCGCATTGACCGTGCTTTTCGTTGCAACTGAGACACCCCATGCAGCCTTTCATATCAATATGGTGCAGCAGGACCTCGGTTGTATCGGCACCAGTTGATGCCGCCCCTTCCAGGATGGACCGGATGATGGCAGAGGTGTTTCCGTTTTTACGGGGACTTCCGTTGAAAGCGATAATGCGCATATCTTGATTCTCCCTTCTATTCTCGTTGGATGGTCTTAAAAAACCGGTGATATGTTATTCCTCAAGTTTCGGTTTTGGATAAACAATATAATATACTGAAATATCTTGCAAATGTCCCCGGAAAGGTATTAAATAAAGGTTCCTTGACTCCGATATTTAACTCTTTCCGAGGACAAAATGCACAAAAAGATAATAACCCC
>JAHJRI010000250.1 GCA_018830885.1 bacterium
CGCTGGATCGCCAAAAAGGAACTACTCCGGATTCCTGTTTTCGGGCACGCGCTGAAAGCATCCGGAAATATTTTCATCGATCGCAGTGATAGGGAAAGCGCCCTCAATAATATCAGAGATGGGATTCGTCAGCTTCCTCAAGGTGTCGGAGTGATGGTATTTGCAGAGGGGACAAGATCTGAGAACAATACGGTGGGGCCTTTTAAAAAAGGCGGCTTCCTGGCGGCCATCCAGACCGGATTTCCCATATTACCCCTGACTATCAACGGGAGCGCCCGCGCACTTCCAAAGGGGGGTATCGTCTTTCATCCTGGAACCATCGAGATCAGGATCGGCGACATTATTGAAACTGACGGCTATAATCTTGATCAACTGGACGAATTGACTGAAAAGACACGGAATATCATAATTTCCAACTGCCATTAAGCACAGCATTTGTCCGCCCTCTTTCACCAGCAATCCTGAAAATATTGCTGTTCATGGGCAACCGGCCCGATTCAAAACTGTTCCGAATGGTACTGTTGCTGCCAATAGCCTCCCCATCCTATGACCCTGAATCCGGATTCCCCCAAACAAGGGATTGACAACCCCTTATCCCTTGTAAAAAAATAGTATTAAACCATTAACCTGATTCCGGAAAAACATGACATCTCCGCAGATTCATCCAACAGCCCTTGTCGATGCTGCCGCAACGCTTGGTGAAAATGTCACCATCGGTCCCTATACGATTATCGGACCGGAGGTCACCATTGGCAGCCACACCAGCATTGAAAATCATGTCACCATCAAGGGAAAAACCCGTATTGGTGAGCACAACAGCATTGGCCCCTACACATCGATCGGTCTGTCTGCCCAGGACAAGGCACACAGGGATGAGCCCACCGCGGTGGAGATTGGGAATCACAACGAAATCAGAGAGTATGTCTCGATTCACAGAGGGACATTTGGTGGAACCGGCATCACAAAAATCGGCAGTTTCAACCAGCTCATGGTCAACACACACTTTGCACATGATGTCAGCGTCGGCGATCATTGTATGGTCACCAACTCAACAACCCTTGCCGGACATGTGCAAATGGGGTCCTATGTGGTGACAGGTGGCATGTCAGGTTTTCATCAGTTTTGTAGAATTGGGGACTACGCCATGCTGGGTGGATACAGTGTTGCCTACCAGGATATTGCCCCCTACATGCTTTGCACCGGACATCGCGCACAAATTCTGGGGTTGAACAAAGTGGGTCTGGAGAGAAACGGCTTCAGCAGTGATGAGATTCATCAGATTCATGAAATATATTCCATATTCTTCTGTCAGGGGCTGGTTCCCCAAAAAGCGCTGGAACAGCTGAAATTGAAAATTGTGCCCGGTCCAATCCTCGACAGGTTCGTCAGTTTCATTTCCCAGACCAGCCGTGGGATCGTTTCAAAAGCCTGAAGTATGAAAGTCACCATTCCGCCCCTGTGAGCCGGTTGACGGACATTCTGATTGCGCTAAAGATCAGGATGGGATAATATGGGGCCGTCGCAGAAAACTTAAATGGGATCGATGTTGGCATGGCTCCCTGGTGGTCCGAATCCCGGAATTCTTACCCTGTCCTGAAAACTGATGAACCCAGCATTCACAAACAGTGACATTCTCACCATCTTAAAGGAGGCCAGGCTATTCTCACAGTTCTCCGATGATCAACTGGAGCAGCTGATCTCATTCTCGTCAGTGGAAAGCTTCGCTGCCAATCAAACCATTATCGAGCAGGGACAAAAGAACGATAAGATCTTTATCCTCCTCAAAGGACTGGTTTCCGTATACACCGACGACGAATTCATCCTCAGTTTACGCAGACAGGGCGATCTTGTCGGTGAGATGAGTGTCATCACAAAACAACCTACCACGGCCAGGGTTATTGCCCAAGAACCGTCCCTGCTGTTCTCCATCTCTTCAGAAAATATCAACCAGTCCAAACTGGCAGATCTGAAAAGTACCGTCTATAAATTATTTCTGGATATCCTGACAGAAAAACTGACCATGACAACCAAGCAGGTCATCGGATTCCAGGCAACATCTGAAGAGCTGTCTGTCAAGAAACAGGAACTGGCAAAGTCCGAGGATGTGATCGTACAGAAAGAGGCCATTCTGCAGCAGGTACTTGGCAGTATGAGCGACGGTGTTGTGGTAATGGAGAAAGAGGGTTGCCTGCTCCATGTCAACAGGGCGTTCAGGGATATGGTGGGAAATGGCCAAATCCCCGATGATTATAACTGCTGGCCTGAGGAGATCGGGTTTTACCAATCTGATGAAAAGACACCCTATACTATTGCAGAACTTCCCATGACCACCATCTTCAGGGGAAAGCCGGTTGACTCCGAAGAGATCTTTATCCGGAATAAAAATCTCCCGGATGGCATGTGGCTGCAGGCCAGCAGTCGTATGCTGGAAAGCACCAACAATATCGCTGCTCGCAGCGCTGTCGTCGTCTTTCGCGATTTCACCAAGAAGAAGCTCGAAGAGAAAGCCCTCATCAAGGCCAAGGAGAACGCTGAAGCCACCGCCAAGGCGAAATCGGATTTTCTTGCAGCAATGAGCCACGAATTACGGACGCCACTGCATGGCATCATGGGAATGACGGAACTGGTTTATGGGACCGATTTGAATGAGGAGCAGAAAGGGTATCTGGGTAGCATAAAATCGAGTAGTGAGCACCTGCTGAACCTTATTCGGAATATTCTGGATTACAGCAATCTGGAATCAGAGAAACTGCCGTTGAAAAACGAACCTTTTTCTGTCAGGGCATGTATCGAAGAGATGGTTGCAACTTACACTCCGCATGCGGCCAAAAAAGGGATCCAGTTGAAGTCGTCGGTATCCCCGCGACTCCCTCAATTCGTCATTGGAAACAGACACGGGATAACGCAGATTCTTAGAAATCTGATCGATAACGCCATCAAGTTTTCCAACGAGGGTGAAGTCCATATATCCGCCGAGATGACGTCACAAATTGAATCAAATGCCAAGATTGTGCTCACCGTGACAGATACAGGCATCGGAATTGATGTCGTTGATCTCGCAGACCTGTTTCAACCCTTCTCCCAATTGGATTCTTCTTCATCACGCAGTTTCGATGGCAGTGGTATCGGGTTGAGTATCTGTAAAAAATATGCTGAAAAAATGAACGGGGAAATTCGGGTTAACAGTAAAATAGGAGAAGGTTCCATTTTTGAAGTGGTTCTGAACCTGACAGTTGTAGCACCTGAGAATGTCACTCCCCAACCGGCAGATGAAACGGAGCAGCCGGTTCCGTGGGACACGTCGTTTTCCCTGAAATACCCCCTTACGATCCTGGTCGCTGAAGATAACGCCCTGAATCAAAAGCTGATCCACAAAGTTCTTGAAAAACTGGGGTATACGCCTGAACTTGTCAGTAACGGTCTGGAAGCTGTTGAAGCCAGCCGCAAAAAGACATTCGATTTGATTTTCATGGATCTGCATATGCCAAAGATGGATGGTATTGAAGCTTCACGGATCATCAACGGAGAGATGAAAACACCAGGGAAACCCAAGATCATCGCCTTGACCGCCAATGTTTCAGAAGAAGTCAAACAGACCTGTCTGGCAGCAGGAATGACAGACTATACGACAAAACCGCTTAAGATCGACCATCTATATACACTTCTACAGAAAATCCAATAATATCCACCCCACAGCCAGCAGCTGCTTAAAACCGGCTTGGTTGCTCCCGAATTTTGTTTTCCTTTTATTTCAAACTCATGATATCATATAAAAATTGAACGTATCTAGTCAGCTATTCAGGTTCAGCTATAGATGCTAAGACCGGTATGTTATTCAACTCATTCTCGACGTTCTTCGCTGCGAGTCTTGCGAATTCAGCCATGGCCGTCTTCCGAGGGCAGTCGTTGACATCGCCATCATGGCGATGTCTAACCACTCCCAATCCGTTCAATGACATACCGGTCTCAGCGTCTACTCAGATAAAGTGGTGAATAGTGTCAATTGCATAACAAGGGTTCCGGGTGCAAACCAACGATCCCCAGCAATCTGTTCGCATCCCTGTATTAAACGCTCTGGATCAACCGGATCCACTTTATAACAAGGGGGGGGGTATCCCCTTTTGGAAAAAACAGGATCCGGGCACGTTTCCTTGATCATCTGTCAAAGCAAAGAAGGAGATTGAATGAATAAAAAACTGGATGCGTTGTCAAAGGAGTTCCTGCTGAAGGATTTCTATGGGTTGATTCTCGAAAACGACATTGATGAAAAACACCAGCAACTTTTAATTGATCTCGCCCCCTTTCTCAGAAAATTTGCCTCAACCTATATCAACTACTTTGGGCTTAAGACATTACCCCCGTTGAAACAGGATCATCCATTCGAACACCGTCTGGCAGAGTTTTATTCGGACCTTGCAGAGCAGCTTTGGCAAAAAGGAATCAACGGAGTCATCCTCTGGCTTCTGGAGCAGGAGTCGGAAAAGGGCATCCGCTTTTTCCCGTCAAAACCCGTTGTCAATAACTACTCGGTGATTCCCCGCGGGCTGAACCTGCTTGATGAGCTGCTGAAAAATATCGGGCCACTGGAACCGGCCGTTTACAATGTGCTGCTAACATATATCATGGAGATCCTCACCCCTGAAATAGACGATGTGTTTGAGCAGGAGGCGAAAGGACTGCTCGATGGCCTGCAGGGATTCAATGCCAGAAAAGAAGGGGTCGCCTCTGACAGATTCCTCAGGTTGTCAGATCAGATTGCCCAATTAAATGAAGAGATTGAATCAAAACTCATCGGCAACAATTCTTACGTCGCGATCGTACAGCAGATAACGGAGATCAACAAAGCTTTAAAGACCATCTTCAAAAAAGACCTGACAAGCCTGTTCAACGGCGACACCCGGCGTCGCGATATTTTCTGGAAGGGCTTAAAATCAGTTGGTTATGCAGGCGGCGAAAACAGTGTCAATGGGAACTACCTGGATAACATGGAGCAGATCCATTCCTGGTTGAATAGAGATTTTCCGGCGGAAAAAACCAGTCTGCTGCAGATGCTGGAACGGTCGCAAAAAACACCGCAACTACCCAGGCTGGCCCGTGAGCCCATACCGGAAGCCATCCAGATATACGCCCTGAATCTGCTGGGATCCCTTGGTTTTCAGAATGATCAGGCGATTCGACTGACATTGGGATTCTATTCGAGATTTGTCGGCAAAATGGTCAGAGATGCGGCCCTCCAGACCCTGAGAAAAAATGCAGACTCCGTGAAACGCTTTTTCTATCAGGGACTCAACAATGAAAAGGACTACAAGCAGAAGCTGAGTATTGCTGAGAAGCATGACACGATTTTCGGTGTCATATCCGCAGAATCTCTTTCGATGGCCTTTGGCGATGTTTTTAAAACGGTACTGAAAGAACTGGATGATTTACTTGAAAACGAAGGTTTTCTGCTCAGCAACTTTATCAAGTCCGCCTATTTCAAGACCCCTGAAACCCGGATTGAAAAAGAAGCGGGAGAAGAAAGACAGGAGCGGCTGGTTCATTTCAAAACAGTGAACACCTATTTGCGCCAGTTCAAGGAATTTGTCGAAAGCCAGTCTCCAGGCGTTTTTCGAAAACTGCTGAAGATATGGGAACTCAATTATATTATCTCCTGGGCCCTGGCTGATTACGTCAGGGAAAAGCGACTGATGTCGTTCATTATTCAGGCGGCAAACAATGACGAATCCCCCGGAAAAACCGCCAAGGATCAGGTTGTCCCCCTGAACAGCATCATTACCCTCCTGACAGCGGAACCGGATGCCAGAAGCCTGATTGAAAAACTGATGACTTTTCTGCTGAATTCAAAAATATCCTTCGATTTCCCGCTCTTTCGCTCCCTCTTTCAGGTTGTGGCTCAGCGGAGTATCCAGCTGAAAGGAAACGTTCATATCCGGGACGGATTCAGTGAACAGAGAGGTTATGCCAGTGATGTTCAGCACAGCAAAAGCAACCCCCGACCGGTTGAACTGCTGGATCCGCATATATTCCAGCCCATCGTGGTCTTTCTGATCACCGTTCTGAAAATGAAAGCCATCAACATACCGAAAGATGCTTTTGTGGAAACGGATATCAGCCTCTATCTGAACACGCTTTGCGCAAAGCAGGACCGTCCCCGGCTCGGATATGAGGTTTATCTGGCTCATCAACTCATCGGCAGCATTCCCTACATCGTGGATTTTGCCAGCAAGCATGAAGGCATTATCCGCAAAACCATTGCTGACCTCGACGAGTCCTATAACCGGACCAACACCCTGATTCACTATCACCGGCTTAAGATTCACAGGGCGCCATCCAAGCTGGATCTGGCTTACACCCTGGAAATGCTGGAGGGCCTGTCCAGACAGGATCTGGATAACCTGTTGCGTCAGCTCACCAATATGATGAAAGGGATTGGGGATGAAGCGATCCCGGATCTGGAATACTATTTTGATATCTACAGGGAAAAACTGCTGAAGCTGGGCAGGCATCTCTCAGATTTGAAGAACACCTATTCTGCCACTCCCTGGCAGCAAATCGCTGAAATGCCGGATTTTGAAAACCAGGTCATTGCGCTGCCGGACATCGACGAGGAGTCCCAACGGGATATCTTGGCCTTGTGCAAACTGGCAAGCGCGCTTTCCAACTACTGGACACAACGCATTCACGATGATTTTATCCGCTCCGTCTTTATCAATGAAGAAAAGGAGATCTTTGAAAAGGCCCCCCTGGATCAGAAACTGGTTCTGATAGCAGAAAAGAGGAAACAGGTTTCGGATAACGTCAACCGCTATGATCCTTTTCTGGAACCCTATCAGCACATCTTTCTGAAACGCCACGTCATTCAGTGTGACTGGAACTTCGATTTCTTCGGTTTCTGGCCCTTCTACTCCGAAAGCAAGTTCGAGGCATATAATGTTGATCGCAAGCTTTCCCTGATGGAAAGACATTACCTGGAAATCATGCAGGAAGAGCAGGCCCGGATGCCAATCGGAACGGATCCGACGGACGAATCGACCATGACCCGACTGCAGGAGAAAATAAGGGCCCTGGTAAGGTTTATGCAGCATCTGGTGGATGAGGGGCTGACGCCATCCAAATTTTTTCTGGACACCATTGACGTCCTTGAGATGGATCAGTTGAGCATATCCCAGCTGTCAGATATCATTCAGATACTCTCGGACAGGGAACTGTCGCATATAGAATCCTTCATTGCTGATACCTACGGTCATTTCCCCGAGAAAATCACCAAGGCGCTGGGGCGCGAAAACCTGGACTATGGCCTGGACTTTCTGAGTATTGATGATGAGGAACTGCTCTACCCCCTCGTACAGGAAACGGTCCTCGGCAACATCATTGCTGAAGCCCATCCCATGTTCCTGCTGGAACGGCATCTTGACAGCCTTAACCACGAACTCGATGTTCTGAGAGAACGGGCTCCGGCCCAGAAGGTTTTCTCTCCCGCCACCAGACGGCCCAGAGAAATTTCACCCGTCTTTCAGGGGTATAAAGGGTATGCCTTGATCACTCTGGCCCAGGACGGCTTTGCCGTTCCTGCATTGGAAATCCTGCCGGTGACCTTCTTTCTGGAACAGCCGCAACTGCTCAGGCTGGAGCATCGAGCCGAGTATAAAAACGAGCTGATCCGCCGTATTCTGCAGCTGGAGGGTAAAACCCGAAAATGCTTTGCTTTCCAGCCGGATAAACTGTCCGTAGCGCAGCAGGAACAGATCACATCCAGTCGCAGGGAAATACAGCTGAACCCCGATCATGCTCCCCCTTTGCTGCTTTCAGCCCGCAGTGGATCCTACCGGTCAATGCCGGGAATCCTTGGGACGGTTGTCAATATCGGTTACGGGGATATTACGTCACTGATTTTGTCGGCCGCTGAGCTGAGAGCCCGGTTGAATACCTATCGTATGTTTCTCAGTACATACGGTAATGTCGTCTTTGGAATCAACGAAATAGAATTTTCAAATATTATCGCCGATGCCAAACAGGAGTTGCAGCTGAACAGTGCCAAAAAAATCCGCTGGGAAGATCTGGATAACGATCAGATCCTGGCAGTGGTCAATCGTTTCAAAGCACTGATCAGTGAAAGGGCCAGGGCATGCGCCAGCGCACCGAACGGCCCACTTGAGCCCGACTGGGACGACCCCCTCTCCCTGCTGGCAGATGCGACCATCGGCGTCTGGAATTCCTGGGAGAGCGAAGCCGCCCGGAGTTTGAGGTCCTTTCTCGGAATTTCAAATGACTGGAAAACAGCCGTTATCCTGATGGAGATGAAACTGGCGGATCGCAACAACCGTTCATTCAGTGCCATTCTGTTTTCAGGGGATCCCCAGGGCAAGAACAACCGCCCCCATGGCGATATTCTGTTTGGACGTCCGGGTGAAGATATTGCAGCCGGACTGGCTTCTGTCGGAACGGCCCTGGAATCCCTGGAAACCGACAACCCCCCGTTGTACTGGCAGATCGTCGATCTTCTGGAAAGGGTTAAAATGAACAAGGGGAATGTCAATGTGGATGTGGAGATGGTCGGGGAATATGATCTTTCTGCTGAACGAATGGATCTCTATCTCGTGCAGGAACGGCAAATGCCCATCGGGAAACGGGCTGAAAGCGAAGACTACCGACTGAGGCCCACCGATATCGAACCGGTTGCAAGGGGGATGGGTGTCAACGGCGGTGTCCAGTATGGCGTATTTATCGATGGTATCCATCATGGCTATTACGAGTTGAAAGATCGGGTTCAAACCGTGCGCGAAAACCTGGGACAAAAGGATGCGTATCACGGTCCGGCTATTTTTCTGCTGATGAAGTATGTAACCCCTGAAGAAGCGCTGAAAATGAATATTCCTGGTGTCGACGGCATCATTACGACCCGGATTGGAAAATCCAGTCATGCCTCCATTTCAGCCAAACGGGACGGAAAGCTGTTTATTTGTGAAGTCGGTATCCATCCGGGTAAGAATGGCTGGGAGATCGGCGGTGAACGAATCATCACCGGTGATCAGGAAAATCCGGATATTTTCACAGTCGTTGCCAATCCAAAATCCGTTTCACCATACAGTGGGAATATTTATCGTGGCAAAATGCCTTTGATGAAGGTAAAGGCGAGTAAACATCTGAGATCGCGTTGATCAATCGACCCCTATCGGCCGCGGACCTCTCCCCAGCGACGAATGATTGCCTTTCGCTCTTCTCTGGAGACAGCATCCGGGTTTTCTTTCAGGAAATAGGTCGCAATGATGAGCAGCCGTTTTTCAGCAGGGTGGACCGCTCCTTTTCCGATGGTGCCTCTGACAGCCGCAGCTGTTTTTCCAATCTGCTCCGGGTCGATATATCTGACGTAGCTTTTCAGGTTTTTACCCGAGACCTTCGGCAGGTTCCCTGTTGCCGCAGCGCCTGAAAGACTGCCCTGAAATGCCGCAAGCAGTCTGTCGATATGGCTGACAATGGTTGCTTGTGTCGAGGAGCCGGTATCCCCCGCAGGGTCATCGGACGCCGGTGGTCCTGTCTTTAATGACAATATGCGGTCGATGTCATCCCGGAAGGCTGTGTCACCTGCAAACTCGGCAAGTTTCTTGCGACACGCGTCTTCATGGGGAAGAATCATCGCTTCATCCTTCTCCAGGATGTCAAAACAGATCTGGGCGATTTTTAACAGCGGTTGGCCACGGCCCACGAGGATTGGCATCTGTTTTTCATTGCTGTGGCTTCGAATCAGCGCCAGGTTCTCCCGGATACTGCGTAACTGTCCGGGGAGAATGCATTCAGCCATCTGGACCAGTTCCTGGTCAGAATACTGGGTCTGCTCAACCGGGTCCTTCAGGGTCTGTTCGGTTTTCGGCAGAATCCGGTTAATTCCGTACTCCCAGAATGCCAGCAGGCGATCGACGCTTTTTTGCCGGATCAATATACTTACATCATTGATTTTACGGCTGATATTGTCGGTCTTCCCACCGAGATGCAGTTGTTTCCTCTCCTCCTGGGTCTCCTGAAAAGCCGATTTCAGCAATTCATCCTTTTCCATCAGCTGATAAAAGTCCACAATAACCTGGACCAGAAAAACCTCTACATCCGCCAGTACCGAATCCTTATCGACAAGATATTTTCTCCCGAAAAGGGACTCGATCCTGTCAAATTGATCCGCACTGATATATTTGGCAATCAGGGAACACTCTTCAGCAGAATAGGTTCGGAATCCCCCGACCTCGTTCAGGTTTTCGCTGGACAGGGATTCGATCTGGTACTGCAGATACAGGATCACCTGATCGAGCTCTTTCTGCCATTTATTTCTTTCACGATTGATGAAATCCTCTTCCCGGTTCGTTTCCTCGTTGATTCTGGCAAACACCGGTTCCAGATGTCTGTGCAGTAACCCGTATGCCTTCTTGATCAGCTCTTTACCGGATAGCTCCCTGAATGAGATCTCGTTTTCTGACTTCCTGATCTCGCCCGGGTTGAGTAACACATACTGTCGTTGGGACTCCCTGCGCATAAACGCCATGTGTCTGTCGGCAATCTCTATGAACACCTTACCCGGTGGATAGGTCAGTCGTAATTCGTTCCTGGGCATACAGGGTACAAACCTGGCAAGACTCTCAATCTCCTTGGGGGTTACGTTTTCAGCAACAAAGCGGATAGCCGTTTCATGCTTGCTCATCGCTTTCGCAGTCGGTTTTTTCTGCTGTTTTTCCTCAATCTGGGCTATTTCTGACACAAAGCGCAGACGGATATTCGTTGGCGACATCTCATCACAGGGTTCTCCCCGCATGAATTTTTTCAGGGCTTCTGAATAAAATGCCTGGACACTGGCAGCCGGCATCATTTTCTGATAGAGTTTGAATTTCTGAAAATTAAGCAACTCCTCTTTTTTCATGGCGGGTGTCTCCCCCCTCCCACTCAATTCAAGAAAGGCCCTCAATACCTGCTCCCCAATATGTTTTTCTTCGAGATTGAGCTCGGTAAACCCTTGGAACTGTTTCTGACAAAATCGGTATTGTGAAAATATGTCCCCACGTGACAGTTTCTCTACCGAAGCCAGTCGTTTTTCCAACTCTGCAGTCAACTCTTTCCGGGAGTTATCCCTGCTTTCCGGGTTCCCACCAGAACCCTTGCGATCAGCCAGACGATCTCCAAATTCCACCAGGACCTGATGAATCTGGTTATTCAACTCTTTAATCCGGTTCATGGTCTGGTGAATCACCAGGGCACCTTCTTCCAGGCCTGACTTTCTCAATTCGATCATCACTTTCTGATTGATGTTTTTTTCCCGCTTCTCAGCAAGCCGTCGTTTCAGAAATTCCGTCACATCATCTACCATGCGGGCCACGGCCTGGTAGTAGTTGGCATCCTCGTACATGCGGGAAGTGGCTTTGAGTTTATATACCAGGGCCCCGATCACCTCAAATGCCTGGATGTTCTGCTGGCCGAAAATCCCTTTCATCTCCTGGTTGATCTCTTCCAGAAACTTATAGACCGATTTGGCCTGATAATCGCTCTCAATAAAAAACTCTATCTGATTCTGGATACCGGGGAATTTTTCAATCAGGTTCTTCAATGTCTGCAGCAATCTTTCTATCTGAACCAGTTTATCGTTTCCCTTGAGCAGCTTTCTTGTTTTTTCACCCAGGCTGGTGAGTTGTTTTTCCAGATCCAGTTTTTCGGTTGTCTCTTCCCCCTGGCTGATCAGTCCATCCAGGGCATCCTGGGTCTGCTCCCTGAGATAGGCCAGCGATTCGATTTTTTCCTGATAGGCGGTCTTGATTTTTGTAAAGTCATCCAGGAGATCCTGAAAAAAAGCGACTTTATCTCTACTGATGGCAGCAATTTCAGCGATTCGTTCCCTGGCCGCTTTTTCTGCCTGGTAGATCAACCACACATCCTCATATTTTTCCCGCTCGCTTCCCGACCGGGTTTCCTGGCTGACAAACCGGCCTGAAACACCTGCAAAACCCTGGCATATCTTTGTTACCGTCGGCAGAAGCTCGTTTATCTGGTTGTTGATACTGGATATCAGGTTGCGGCCGACCCGTTTGACATATTCCGAATACATGGCCGGACCATAGTCCCCCTTTTTTTTACCCAGCCTGGCGCTGACAGGGGCCAACAGCTCGTCTCTCTCGTGTGAGAAGATCATTTTATTGACCGCCTCTTCAAGAATCCGGGCGGCGGGTTTATTTCCGAGTTGAATTTTTTCCAGTGGAGCGGCTTCACCCACTTTTTCGAGAAACCGCTTCGTAACCATGAAGAGATTCCCATACAGACTGAACAAAGATTGAAAAGCCAGTTCCTTGTCAAAGGGATTTTCTTTCAACCGGTTTATCTTCTGTTGACTCTCCTCCGTTTTCATCAGCTGCAGGAGTTTCCCGACAGCATGGGTAACCTGCTCGATTTTCCTGTTGATATCCGGTTCGTTTTTCAGATCCCGTTCCAGTTCCCAGGGTTTGATTAAATCGTCCGCAATTGACATGGTTTTCTCTGGTAAAAGGCTTCTCAGACACAACCACCCCGGAAAACAAAACGGGTTCATACCAGGATGCCTGTTTTTCAATCAGGAAACACAACCCGTCTTCAAACGGGGTTTTCAGTCAGGAAGAGACCTATCCCACATCATTCCGTGAGACAGATTGTTTCAGGTGACAGTTTACATCAAAAAACCGAGTTCTTCCAGTCGCTTCTTGAATTGCTCCAGGTCTTGAGCCCGGATCAGGATATGCTGTCCTTCAGCCATGAAAATCAATGATCGGAGAGCTTTGTCTCTGATAATCGTATCGATCAGATCATCACTCCCCGGCGGAACGGCATATACCCGCATGTCATCCACCGGCAGCAGGACACCCACCCGTTGCACCACTGTTTTGAAAAACGCCTGCCATATGGGTGGGAGACAATCCGAGATCTCATCTTTGAAAACCTGGATTCTTGTCATCACATCATCCCTGTTTCGGCAACCTTTTAAAAACGACACGAAATCAACCTTGTACCGCACCGGACCAATGCGGTGGGCAAACCTCTCAAGGGAAAGCGCCGTCAGGCTGTCCGGTATTGAATAACTGATAAAAAGTCGTTCAGTATCCAGCTCAAACGCCATCTCAGGCGCCGATGGTTGCGCAAAATCGTATGTTGCCCGCTGCCCTGCGATATAAGCCCCCAGTTCCGTCAACCTGACTGAAACCAGACCGTCGTAGACAGACAGATACGGTTTGCCGGCTGACCGCAGGGTGCTGTTTTCCGGAGCGTTATACATTAGATCGAGCAGTCCGAAGGAGGCGTACAGAAATAGACTGGCTTTCAAAAGCGGTATTTCCAGTGCCTGTTCATAGCGGTCGGGGGTGATGACCTTTTTTTTGTTTCCCCAACCCTGCCATTCCATTGTAATGGATAGATAACGGTCAGCACTCTGTTTTGAGACAGGAGACAGGTCCAGCCCTCTTAAGCGTGCAAACCGTATAATCTGTTGAACATGGAGCCACTGGTTTTCAGGCAGACAGCCCAGCAGATCCCAGTTCGTGTAATGCAGGCGATGATTGATGGCGTCCCGGCAATGATGCAACCCTTTGATATGGGATAAAAAGGATAAATGGGGATAAGACCGAAGTGCCAGATACTGCCTGAAAATGTTTTTCAGAACCTGCAGGGCATCACCCGGTTTTCTTTCGACTGCAGGAAGACGGAGAAGGTCCGCCATCATCCGTGTTCGCAGGCAGACTGATTCCGTGGCTTGTCGCTCATCATAGAACTCCTTCAAACCACAGGTTTTCTGCATCCGGTTGATGGATTGGGTCCGCGGCGTTCCCTGCTGTGTCAGTTCCAGTTGCCCCTGTTCCAGAAAACGGTATATTTTGGGTAGAACATTCAGGACATGCCCCCCATCTTTGAACTGAAATTCAGCCGACGACTCAGTCGGGAAGCCCACCAGTGTCAGTCCGGCTGGCTCGGGCAACAGCGGTTTCAGGAGTTGCCGCAGCAGCGGTGGCAGATCCAGCGAATACGAACTTCCTTCAGCACCCCAGAAGGACTTGAAAAAGATGCACTGCAGCAGACAGAAATCAACCCTGGGTACTCTTTGAAGACCCTGGTCCACGGTTTTGCCTGTTGTCAGAACCGGGCATCCGATCCGGGATTCCAGGGTGTCCGCGTCCACCGGGCCTTCCCAGGCCAGGATATTCAGCGCATGCAGAACGGGGTCAGGCAGTGTTTCAATCCAACCGCGCAGGATTGAGAGATCCGCAAATATGGCAGCCATCAGGCGAACCAGAAGCTTTTTCGGTACGGACAGATGGTAAAACGCCTGTTGATTCAAGCCATGGCGATGATAAAAATCGGATCTGGTTTCCAGAAAGCCCTTGAAATATCGGTGATGGATATCCGTCAGACTTCTACCGCTGTATGCCTGGTCGATCTGATGTTCAAGGTTGATGGTATCCATAGTCTGTCTTTTTCAGCATCCGGGAAAGACCTCTTCCACTTCCCCTGGCCTTTGTCCTAGCTCGTCCCCTCATCTGTGCCCAGCAAAAAATCGATGGTTTCCATATCCAGGAATTTGGGTCCGGTTGAATCACTGGTAATAATACTTTCAAATAGCACCTTTTTTTGTTCCTGCAGCTTGACCATTTTTTCTTCGATCGTCCCCTTCGTAATCAATTTGTAGCTGAAAACGGTCTTATCCTGCCCGATGCGGTGGCTCCGATCGATGGCCTGATTTTCGGCGGCGATGTTCCACCAGGGATCATAGATAAACACGGTGTCCGCGGCAGTCAGGTTCAGACCCAGTCCGCCGGTCTTTAAA
>JAHJRI010000251.1 GCA_018830885.1 bacterium
AGGAGTGCACCAATTATTATGATTGTACCAGCTGTAAATATGATGCAGGCATGCTCAAGGCAGTTTCCAGTGGGAAACGGATCAGCTGGCAGGATGCGATGCGAAAACGTCAGACACTGGACAGAATCTGCCGTCACAGTCTGACCAACCGTATGGATCATCGCATGTGCGCATACGATTATCAGTGTGCAAGTTGTGATTTCGATCAATACTTTGAAGAAGTGTATCAACAGAAGACAAAATCGATTCCTCTCAGTTCACAGAAAGTGAAAGGGTTCGAGGTTCCAAATTCCTATTATTTCCACAATGGTCATACCTGGGCCCGGATTGAAAGCGGCGGGAATATCCGTATCGGGTTGGATGATTTTTCGCTGAAACTGCTGGGTAAAGCAGACGCTTTGGAACTGCCTTTGATGGGCAAAGAGCTGAGTCAGGGTAAAATCGGCTGGGGTCTGAATCGAAAGGGCAACCTGGCGGATCTTTTATCGCCGGTCGATGGCATTATTCTCGAGGTCAATTCAAAAGTGCGCGAGAAGCCGGAAATTGCCAACGACGAACCTTATGGAGAGGGTTGGTTGTTCACAGTCAGAAATCCGAAGCTGAAGGAGACGATGGAGAACCTGATGACGGACAAAGAATGCCTGGGATGGATCAATGGGGAAGTTACCCAGCTGGAAAGCATGATCGAAAATGTTGCTGGACCTTTAGCTGCGGATGGTGGTTTGCTGCAGGCTGACATTTTTGGAAATCTCCCTGATCTTGGATGGAAGAACCTGACCCGGACGTTTTTGAAGACTTAACGCTCCCAGTTCAAACCGGTCGAAACAGGTGGTTGCTCAATCCTGTTTCGACGCAGAACACAAATGTGCTCATGAAATCGATCCAGAAAAGCAAAGAAGCGGGTTCCGGGGGAAAAATCTGTATCTGGGAGCAGGCAGGCGTCATGTCCCAGCCAGAATGCCAGGAGGAATTTCAGTGCGGACGCTGTGAAATCGACAGGGAGATGAGCAAGATTGCCAAAAGAAACAGCCAGCTTCGCAGTGAAGGGAAAAAAATCACCGGAAAGAATAAAGATGTTGTTTTCTGGAAGGATAAACTCAGGGAACTGCCGCTGGCGAAAAGACCCTGCCAGCACTACCTGAAGAGACAGATTCCGTACCGTAACTGCACCAATGACTATCATTGCCGGAACTGTGCCTTTGATCAGTACTTTAGCGACCAGTATGCGGTGTATGCGGTCATCAAGCCGATCGATGAACTGGATATTGAGGGAATAAAGATTCCCCAGGGGTATTACTATCATCGGGGGCATACCTGGGTTAAGCTGGAAGAGAATTCAGAGGTCAGGATAGGGATCGATGATTTTGCTTATTCATTGCTGGGACCACCGGATCGCATCGAAGTGCCGCTCATCGGGAAAACAGTGGATCAGAATCGACCGGAGATCCTCTTGATACGGGGTGAAAACCAGGTTCAACTGCAGTCGCCCGTCAGTGGCATTGTCACCGCCATCAATTCCCACCTGAGGGAAAACGCTGCGGACGCGTACGAACATCCCTATACCGACGGCTGGTTGATGCGGGTTCATGTTCCTGGTTTGAGAGAAAATCTGAAACAGCTCATGCTTGGCAGCGAGATCAAAGACAGCGTCAAAAAACAGATCGACTTGCTGTTTGAGATCATCGAAAGGGATGTCCAGCCTCTGGCAGCTGACGGCGGCCATCTGAAAAGGGATATTTATGGGGCCTTGCCCCAGCTCGGGTGGGAACAATTGACCCGAACGTTTCTCTCCTAGGTCCGTCAGGGATTGCCCTTCTCGGTGAAGTGTTTATTTGCGGCTGATTCGTTTGAAGGCATCCTGCAGCAGGACTTTGCAGTATCTGCAAAAACTCTCCGATTTACGATCCACATCCCGGATGCTCCTGCAGTAGTGCATGATGCAGGAAGCGTCTTTACAGTGCAGCAACCCGAAGGTATGTCCGAGTTCGTGATATACTTCCTTAATCACTCTCCGGGTCAGTTCCTCTTCCAGGTCGAGGGTTTTCAGGTCCTCCTTCAGGCGATGGCTGGAGACCATGCAGGCTCTGCCATCCAGCTGTGCCTCACCATAGACATGGGTCAAAATCGGGATGAACAGGTCCACCTGAACCAGGGCGACGATTTTCCCTGCCTGTTCTGGTGCATAGGCCTGCAAAGCTTCCAGTATTCTGGTTGAATGGTACTGGTTGCGCTCGCTGTCCAGTGCGAATTCGACATCTGCCAGGGTCTTTTTTGTCTGTGTGTGGACCCCGAACTGAACACCCACAGCTTCAGCCACGGCCATCAATTGACGATCCGAACAATTACCGATGGGTGTGATCAAAATGCTGAAGTTCGCTGGAGGAGTCAAGGATTGAACTGTAAAAATGGTTTAAAGGCATGCTTTTCGCGGGATTTTTCAGCCGCTGTCAGCTAACGCTTATGTGACACCATCATTCCGTTTGATGTCGTATGTTTTTATCTTGTTATATAAAGTGGAGCGGTCAATCTCAAGAATACTGGCGCACCGGCTGATGTTCCAGTCGTTATCGGTCAAAACAGTCATGATGTGTAATTTTTCCATCTCTTTCAGTGAAACTGGTTTTGGTGAGTATGAGTGCTCAAATTTGAATATGGGCAGATTTTCCGGTATGATGACATCCCCCTTGCAGACAACGACCGCTCTTTCAATGGCGTTTTCCAATTCCCTCACGTTTCCCGGCCACTCATAGATCATCATGTCATCGATCGCTTCCCGGTGGATTTTTTTGATGGACTTGTTGGTTTCCTGGGAGAAGCGGAAAAGGAACTGATCTGCAAGCAGGGGAATATCGTCTTTTCTTTCCCGCAGGGGTGGGATTTCGATCGAAATGACGTTTAACCGGTAAAAAAGATCTTCTCGAAACGATCCGGCCTTTATCGCAGCTTCTATATTCCGGTTGGTGGCGGCAATGACCCGGAAGTCCGATTCAATGGGCTGGGTTCCGCCAACACGGTAAAATATTCTGTCTTCCAGCACCCGCAGCAGATCGATCTGCATCCGCATGCTGATTTCGCCAATCTCATCGAGAAACAACGTGCCCCCATGGGCCAGTTCCAAGCGTCCTTTCTTGTTTTCTTTCGCATCTGTGAACGCTCCTTTCTGGTAGCCGAACAGTTCACTTTCCATCAGGTGTTCAGGGATAGCACCGCAGTTGATCCCCATGAAGGGGCCTTGATAGCGGGGACTGTGGGTATGGATTGCTTTTGCCGCCAACCCCTTACCCGTACCGGTTTCTCCAGTTAAAAGGACGGTGGACTCCATGGGGGCGATGTCCTGGATAAGACTAAAAACGTTGCGCATGGCACTGGACTGGCCAATCATATTTTCAAACCGGGTGATCTCTTTGTGCTGCTCCCTCAGATAAAGGTTCTCCATTACCTGAGCCTTGGTCTCGACTATTTTTTCAATCAGTACCCCCAGTTCGTTGGGGTCGAATGGCTTTAACAGATAGTCGTAGGCGCCGTTTTTCATGGCTTCGATGGAAGAAGAGATCGAGCCGAAAGCGGTAATCATGACAACGTCAATATCGGGATCCGTTTCCTTGACTTTTTTCAGTAACTCCAGCCCACTCATACCTTCCATTTTGATGTCAACCAGCAGGATATCAAAACGGGTTTTTTCCATTTTCTGCAGGGCTTCTTCACCGCTGACCGCTTTTTCGATGATGTGACCATCCCTCTCCAACCATCCACCCAAAGATTCGCGCATGATCAATTCATCATCGACAATCAGAATTTTGGTTTTCAGCATTTCGTTCTCCGTCTCAAAAAATCAAGTTGTTTTTGTCATGCTTTTTCCACTGATCGGGATCCGGATGGTAAATGTGGTTCCCAGGCCCTGCTTGGAATCAATCTCAATTTTACCGCCATGATCCTTGACAATACCATAGGCTACGGAAAGACCGAGTCCGACCCCTTTTCCCTTTTTCTTGGTTGTAAAAAAGGGTTCAAAGAGCCGGTAGATGTTTTCCCTGGGAATCCCAATGCCGGTGTCCTGGCATGAAAGGAAGACACAGTTATCAGAGAGGTCATAACCGGTAGAAATGGTCAGGTTTTTTGGAGTGGATAGCTCCATGGCTTCGACCGCATTGGAAATAAAATTCATAATAACCTGCTGCAGCTGATCTTCGGAACCGAGCAGTTTGGGAAGGTCTGGATCCAGTTTTTGAATAATGTTGATATTATTTAATTTTAAAAGGTTGGCATTCATGATGATCGTTCGTTCGATCAACTTGTTAAGACACAGTTTCTTGGTCTCTATTTTTGAATGCCGTGCGAAGGTCAGCAGGTTGGAAACAATCCGGCCCACGCGATGCAGTTCTGTTTCGGTCAGATCGAGGTACTGTTCAAATTGAGCGGTTTCCTTTTCTGTGACCGGACCTTCAGCGTTGATTCTCTTGATCAGTTTAATAAGGTTGAGTATCCCGGCAATAGGGTTGTTTATTTCATGGACAACGGCTGCTGACAGTTTGCCCAGTGAAGACATTTTGTCCTGATGCAGCAGTTTGGCATGTGTTTCTTCCAACTCCCGGGTACGTTCCTCGACCATCTGTTCCAGCTGTTTTTTGGTGGTTTCCTGTTGGTTTTTGATTTCGGTAATGTCCCTGCTGATCTCGATAAAGCGGGAGATTTTCCCGTCTGCCTCCCAGATGGGACAGACAATGACATCCATATGTCGGATATTTCCATGCCGGTCCAGTCGGGTGAGGTCTGCGCGATGACTGGATGTTTTATTGCGAATGACATCGTTTAATGGACAGAGAATGCCGTCCTCACTCAGGTGGCAACGGCGGTTCTCTTTCTGGAAGATTTCATGACACCGTTGGCCAATCACCTGCTCTCTCTTATATCCCATCTGGTTGAGAAATGATTCATTGACTTCCACAATCTTCATCTCGGGAGTCATGACAACAATAGAGTCCTGAATGTGGTTGAGAATGGTTTCCATTTCCTCGGTTCGGACCTTCAATTGCCGCTCGACATAGCCAATATCCTTCCACAGAAATCTGAAGACGTCGTGGGAAAGGATCCGGATATGATTGGGTCTTGAGGTCAAGACCTCCTTTAGTAATTGGTCATCGGGCTTCAGGACAATAATCAGATCGATGTTGTATTTTGGGTCATAGAGCTCGCGATAGTCTTTAAAAGTCAATAAATCCAATTCTTTGGCAAGCTTTATACCGGGCGAAAGGATATCGGGATCTGAAATGGCAATAATTTTCGGATTGCGGGCGACACGATTGTTGTCTTCTATCTGTTTCAGAATCACTTCAACACTATAAGGCCCCCCCCCGATGATACCGATGTTAATAATAGAAGGATGATGTTCTGTCATAGTTAAACTACCATTATGGGTTAGCGGTGCTTCACGCTGCTTTTCACTAGAAACGGTTCAGACAAGAAATGGTAACCTTCGGTTCACCCGTATTTGATTTCTATCACGTTTATTCTAATAAAACCATTATCCGGTATGGGTGAGCCCCCAGGTACCGTCAAAAGCGTCCGCACAGCCGTGAACATTGAAGGGTTAAGGATCTCTATGGCTTTTGGAAAAGACAATCCTTCATTGATACAAATCATGGCAGATAGAGATTTAGGATAGTGTGTATATGGTATAACATATTGTAAATAAAAGAAAATATATAACAAAATCGTGTCAAACCTGAGACTGTCTCAAGTTTGACAATCGAAAAGTCTTTATACTAGACTTTCGCTAGACTGTTAAGAGCAAAAGCTCACAATTACTCATCACCTTACTAAAAGTATAAACCCCAGTTTAGGTGAACCAGAATTTTTTTTAGGTTCAGGTCTACGAGACTAAAAAGAGTCTCAATACTTCCGGTGAATCAGGTAATAGCTTTTATCTAGATTGTTACACAGAATACCCAATCCTGTTTTTATTTTGACTTCAGTTTAACTTGCACAGGAGATATGAAATGGCGTCAAACGAGGTAGTCGGGTCCGTAATGGTTGTTGGTGGTGGTATCGCAGGGATGCAATCATCGTTGGATTTAGCCAACTCGGGATACTACGTGTATCTGGTTGAAGAATCGTCCGCGATTGGCGGTGTGATGGCGCAGCTGGATAAGACGTTTCCCACAAACGATTGTACCATGTGAATTATCTCACCAAAACTGGTTGAGGTCGGCCGGCATTTAAATATTGAACTTCTCACAAATACCCAAGTCAAGAGCATTAGTGGTGATCCTGGCCATTTTACGGCGCAGGTTCGTCAGACACCTCGTTTTGTAGACTTTTCCAAGTGCACCAGTTGTGGCGACTGTGAAAAAGTCTGCCCTGTAGATCTGAAAAGTGAGTATGACGAGGGGTTGATTACAAGAAAAGCCATTCACAGGAAATATACCCAGGCGATTCCGGGTACGTACACGATTCAAAAATCCGATCCAGCGCCTTGTCTCCTGGCATGTCCGGCAGGTTTGAATGTCCAGGGATATGTGCAGATGGTCAAGATGGGCAAATATAAAAGGGCTTTGGAAATTATCATGGAGGATTTACCACTGCCCGGTGTTCTCGGAAGAGTATGTCCTCACGGTTGTGAGGACGCCTGTAGACGATGTGATGTGGATGAACCGGTTGCGATCCGCGATTTGAAACGCCTGGCTGCCGATCAGTTTGATCCGAGAGAGATCGTGATCAAGTGTCTGCCAGAAAGGGATGAAAAAGTCGCTATTATCGGTTCAGGACCAGCGGGTCTTTCTGCCGCCTTTTTTCTGGCTAAGAAGGGTATTAGATCGACGATTTTTGAAGCACTGCCAAAGGCCGGTGGGATGCTGAGAGTGGGTATTCCCGATCACCGGTTACCGCCTGAAGTGCTGGACAGGGAGATCGAAGTGGTCACCAATCTGGGTGTCGAAATAAAAACCAATACGCCTCTGGGTCCGAATCTGTCGGTTGACGATTTAATGAAAGACTTCAAATCTGTATTTCTGGCAATCGGTGCCCACAAGGGTATCGAGCTCGGAATTCCAGGTGAAAATGTCAATGGTGTCAAACAGGGGGTACAATTTCTCAAAGAGGTCAATTTAACGGGAAAAACAACGGTTGGCAAAAAAATCGCCATTATTGGTGGGGGTAATGTTGCCATTGATGTTTCCCGTGCTGCTGTGCGGATGGGGGCAAAAGAGGTGACTATTGTCTATCGCCGTACCAGCAGGGAGATGCCAGCCTTTAAAGAGGAAGTTAAAGCCGCCCAGGATGAAGGCGTTCTGATTCGATTCCTGGCTGCTCCACAAGAGGTGATTGCCGAAGATGGAAAAGTGATTGGTCTGCGCTGTATTGAAATGGAATTGGGGGAGGCAGATTCATCCGGTAGACGGTCTCCGATCCCTGTGCCCGGCAGCGAATTCGAACTGGAAATAGACCAGCTCATTCCCGCTATTGGTCAAAGACCGGATCTCACGGCACTGGAGCATATCACGGGTCTGGAATACTCACGCTGGAGCACGGTGGATACCAATGCAATATCATACATGACCGATGTCGAAGGGATTTTTGCAGGCGGCGACCTGCAGACAGGACCCTGGACAGTCATCGGTGCAATTGCACAAGGGAAGGAAGTTGCAGAGTCTATTGAGCGTTATTTTAACGGTCAAGACCTGGTCGCAGGCCGGGAACCGATACGACTGGATGATCCGCAATACCGACCGGTAGAGGATGATGAGCCCCGGGCTGCTCGGGAGATCATGCCGGAATTGCCACTGGAACAGCGCAAAGGCAGCTTCAAAGAGGTTGAACTTGGATATGATGAAGCGAGCGGGAAGGCTGAAGCCAGTCGCTGTCTGAATTGCAGCTACTGCTGCGAATGTGGAGAGTGTGTAACCGCCTGTCTGGCAGAAGCCATTGTTCATGATCAAGTCGTAGTGGAAAAAGAAATTGAGGTGGGGGCGGTGATTCTCACAGGCGGGACCGATGTTTTTGATCCCAAAAAACTGGATGAATTTTACTTGTACGACAGCAGTCCCAATGTTGTCACCAGTATTGAGTTTGAGCGCATTCTGAGTGCCACGGGCCCGACCAAAGGGCATTTGGCGCGGCCGGGAGACCATAAAGAGCCCGAGAAAGTCGCATGGCTGCAGTGTGTTGGATCTCGGGATACGAATAACTGCGATAACGGTTACTGCTCCTCGGTTTGCTGCATGTATGCCATCAAAGAGGCGGTCATCGCCAAGGAACATGCTCCGAATGGTCTGGATTGCGCAATTTTCAATATGGATATTCGCACATTTGGCAAGGAGTACGAAAAGTACTATGAACGATCCAAGGAGCAAGGTGTTCGTTATATCCGCAGCAGGGTCCATACCATTACCGAGGTTCCGGAGTCAGGCAATCTGATTCTGAAGTTTGTTACGGAAAGTGGGGAGATACTGGAGGAGGAATTCGATATGGTGGTCCTCTCCGTCGGGATGGAACCGTCGCACTCGGCTATTGACATGGCCAGGGGATTGAATATTGAGCTTAACAGGTACAGTTTTATCAAAACCAATGAAATTGCTCCTGTGACGACGTCCAGACCTGGTATATATGTGGCCGGCGTGCTGCAGGGACCCAAGGATATTCCCTATGCCATCATGGAAGCCAGCGCGGCAGCCTGCTCGGCAGGCCGGGATCTGGCATCAGTTCGCGGTACCCTGGTGAAAGAAAAGGTTTTTCCTGTCGAGCTGGATGTAACCGCCGAAGCACCCCGTGTCGGTGTTTTTGTCTGCAACTGTGGTATCAATATTGGTGGGATCGCTGACGTACCGAGAATTACGGAATATGCCAAGACCCTGCCGAATGTGGTCTATGTTGAAAACAACCTGTTTTCCTGCAGCCAGGATACGCAGGAAAAAATGGCTGAAGTCATCAAGGAGCAAAAACTCAACCGGGTTGTGGTTGCGGCCTGTTCCCCACTGACCCATGAGCCGTTGTTTCAGGAAACGATGAAAAATGCAGGCCTGAATCCATTCCTGTTTGATATGGCCAATATCAGAAACCAGTGTACCTGGGTTCACTCCGGTGAGAAAGAGAAGGCCACAGAAAAATCAATGGATCTTGTACGTATGTCAGTCGCCAGGGCATCGCTGCTTGAACAGTTGAAATATCTGTCGGTCGGTGTCAGTAACCCTGTACTGGTCATTGGTGGCGGTGTCGCAGGAATGACGGCCGCTTTGAATCTTGCTGACCAAGGTTTCCCTACAACACTCATCGAAAAATCGGGGGAACTCGGGGGAGCTGCCAAGCAGATTCAGAAAACCTGGCAAGGTGAAGATATTCAAGGATATCTGGGGGATCTGATCCGCAAGGTTGAAAAACATGAAAAGTTAGAGGTTCTGAAAAACGCTGAAGTGGTCGATGCTCACGGGTTTATTGGAAATTTTGAAACCATTGTATCTGTGGCTGAGAAGACCCAGACCATCAAACACGGGGGTGTGATTGTGGCAACCGGCGGTCAGGCGACCGATACGAACGAATATTGTTATGGCAGCAATCCGCGGGTGACCCGCTGGCATGATCTGGAACCAAACCTGGAGAAATATCCAGATGCAAACAGCGTAGTTTTCATCCAGTGTGTCGGCTCAAGAGATGAGGAACGCCCCTACTGTTCGAAAATCTGTTGTACCGCCTCCATCTCCCAGGCGCTGGCAATTAAGGCGGAAAAACCGGATGCCAATGTGTTTATCCTGCATCGTGATATTCGGACCTATGGTGACAGAGAGGCGATCTACCAGGAAGCAAGAGAAAAAGGGGTGCTTTTTATCCGCTACGAAAAAGATCAAAAACCGGTGGTCAAGGAAGTCGACAACGGTCTTGAGGTCAGCGTCTTTGATCCGATTCTGCAGAGAGAGATTATCATTGAAGCCGATCTGCTGAATCTGGCGACTGCGATTGAGCCTTGCCACAATGAGAAGGTAACGGCAGCCTACAAACTGCCAGTTAATGCCGAGCGATTTATCATGGAAGCACATGCCAAACTGCGTCCAGTCGATTGTGTCACTGCAGGGATTTTTGTCTGCGGTATGGCCCACTATCCCAAACCGATTGGTGAATCGATAGCGCAAGCGCAGGCAGCTGTTTCAAGAGCGACCACCGTCCTGACGCGACAGACGGTTGAAGTGGAACCGATCGTTTCTGAAGTGAATGCCGATTTATGTATTGGGTGCGGTCTCTGCGGACAGACCTGCTGCTTCGGTGCCATTAATCTGGAGCCGGTGACAGGACAGGGGTACAAGGCACAAACTACGTCCGCGTTGTGCAAGGGATGCGGTGTCTGCGCCGTTGCATGTCCACAGCAAGCCATTAGTATGAAACATTTTAAAAATGAGCAGATCATTGCGGCCATCCGGGCTGGAATTGCTGCATCATAATTATCGTTAACAGGAGATTGTAATTATGGCAGAGACATATGAGCCAAAAATTCTGGCATTTTTATGTAACTGGTGCGCTTATGCCGGAGCGGATTTGGCAGGGGTATCCCGGTTCCAGTATCCACCAACATTACGAGTGATAAGAACCATGTGTTCTGGTCGCGTTGATCCACTTTTTATCATCGAAGGGTTTAAATGCGGTTATGACAATGTGTTTGTCTCCGGTTGACATCTTGGTGAATGCCATTACCAGGATGGTAATGTAACAGTCGCCGGTCGTCTTGAAGTTCTTTCTAAACTGTTGGATCTGGCCGGAATTAATCGTGAGAGAGTTCAACTCAGAAGAGTCAGTGCAGCCGAAGGGGCTTTGTTTGCCGAGTATGTCCGGGACATCAGTGAGACGGCAACCAAGCTCGGTCCTTTTGACAGGAGCAAGTATCAGCTGCAAATCGCGGCCATTGAAAGAGCGTATAATACAAGAAGGCTCCGCTGGCTGACCGGTATGGAATATCATCTGCAACACAACGACAATGTATATGAAACCCGGACAAATCCCGAACTCGTTCACGAAATACTGGATGAGGCAATTGAATCAGAGTATCACAAAGGATTGATTCTGGAAGTGCTAAAAGACGGACCGCTTTCAGTGAAAGAGATGGCTCAAAAAACCGGTTTGAAAGTCTATACGGTTTCAAAAAGGTTGAATGAGCTTGAAAAAGAGGGATTGGCTGAATTTAATTCGCACGACGGCACTACGCCCAAATTCATATCACTTGCGGCTTAGATTTTAGACTAACGATGTCACAAGGAAAAATAAAACGGGAAAGAGTTATGGCAAAAGCAAAAACAAATGGTAAAATCGGCTCTGCAATGGTTGTCGGTGCCGGAATAGCCGGAATGCAGGCGGCCCTGGATCTGGCCGATGCCGGATTCTATGTGCACCTTGTCGAGAAGTCCTCATCGATCGGCGGTATGATGGCGCAGTTGGATAAGACATTTCCAACAAATGACTGCGCGATGTGAATTATCTCACCAAAACTGGTAGAGGTCGGTCGACATCTAAATATTAATATTATTCCAAATACAGAAGTAGCTTCTCTGGAAGGGGAAGCAGGAAATTTCACCGCCAAACTGAAAAGTTATCCACGCTTTATCGATATTGACAAGTGCACCGGTTGTGGGCAGTGTGCCCAGGTATGTCCGGTGACCGCAGTCAATGAATTTGACTGCGGTTTGAATCTAAGGGCCGCAACCTATATTCAATACGCCCAGGCAGTGCCACTGGCCTATGGTATTGATCGCAACAGTTGTATTGGGTGCGGATTGTGTGAAAAGGTCTGCCTGGCAAATGCTGTTTCTTATGACCAGACGCCCAACAGTGCGGAAATTGAGATTGGAGCAGTGATACTGTCACCCGGTTCGGACGCTTTCGATCCGTCGAAGTTTGATAACTATAGTTACCTGAAGTATCCCAACGTAATGACCAGTTTGGAAATGGAGCGGATCCTGAGTGCATCCGGTCCCTACCAGGGACATCTCATGCGGCCATACGACCGCGAAGAGCCCAGGAAGATCGCCTGGTTGCAATGCGTCGGATCTCGCGATATGAACAAGTGTGATCACTCATACTGTTCTTCCGTTTGCTGTATGTATTCCATCAAAGAGGCCATGATTGCAAAGGAACACTCGAATGTGGACCTGAACTGCAGCATTTTCTACATGGATATGCGGACTTTTGGCAAAGACTTTGAGAAATACTATGAACGTGCCAAGGCTGAGGGTGTTAATTTCATCCGCTCCCGGGTCCACAGTATCGATCCCATTGGTGATACCGGTGATCTGAGCCTGAAATATGTCACGTCCGGCGGGGAAATCGTTGATGAAAGCTTTGATATGGTTGTGTTGTCGGTGGGACTTGAACCCAAGGAATCAGCTGTGCAGCTGGCGAATAATCTGGGAATCGAACTGAATCACAACAATTTCATCAGGACAACAGATAAGGCTCCGGTTTATACCTCCAAAGAAGGGGTGTTTGTCTGCGGCGCGTTCCAGGGACCCAAGGATATCCCACAGTCGGTTGTAGAGGCCAGTGCAGCAGCAGCAGCAGCCGGTGAAGTGCTTGCAGCCGTCCGGAACACAGAGACAAAGGATGTGGAGTTGGTTCCCGAAATGAATATTGCGGGTGAACCGCCCCGAATTGGGGTATTTGTCTGTAAATGCGGAATCAATATCGCGGGGGTTGTTGACGTGCCCGATGTCACCGAATATGCACGCACATTGCCCTATGTCGTATATGCCACAGACAATCTATATACCTGTTCTCAGGATACACAGGAGGTTATCGCCAAGACCATCCGGGAGCAGAACCTGAACCGGGTCGTGGTGGCTTCCTGCTCCCCCAAAACCCATGAACCCATGTTCCAGGATACCCTGACCAGCTGTGGGCTGAACAAGTACCTGTTTGAAATGGCCAATATCCGGAACCAGTGTTCCTGGGTCCACGCCAATAACCCGCCTCTGGCAACCTATAAATCGAAAGATCTGGTGCGTATGGCGGTGACGAAGGTCGGTTTGAAAGAGCCCTTGAACGAAATCAGCCTGGACGTTAAACAGTCGGCAATGGTCATCGGCGGTGGGATAGCCGGGATGACAACAGCGTTGAGTCTTGCTCGGCAAGGTTTTAAAACCCACCTGATTGAAAAATCATCCCAGTTGGGCGGTCAGGCCAAAAGTCTTTATAAGACGGCAAAGGGTGAGCTGGTCCAGGAAATACTTGGGCAAATGGTCGAGAACGTCCAGAAGGAAGCGAACATTGAGCTGCACCTGGATACGAGCGTCGCTGGTGTTGAAGGATTCGTCGGTAATTTCAAGTCCAAGCTGCTGCATGGTGGTGAAGTCACTGAGATTGAACATGGTGTGGCAACCGTCGCAATCGGTGGTTCAGAGTATCGGCCCACCGAATATCAGTACGGAAACGATCCGAGAATCGTTACCAGCCTGGAACTGGATAAAAAGATGATGGCGGATGATCCGTTGATCAGGGAACTTGCTACCGCTGTTTTCATTCAATGTGTCGGGTCAAGGGAGCCGGCCCGGCCGTATTGTTCGCGGATCTGTTGCAGCCATTCGGTTGAAGCGGCACTTGAAATTAAGGAAAAAAACCCGGACGCAAACGTGTTCATTATTAACCGGGATATTCGGACCTATGGGGAACGCGAGGAACTATACAAAAAGGCCCGGGAGGCCGGCGTCCTGTTTATTCGCTACAGCGCAGAGCAAAAACCGGAAGTGGTGATTGAGGATGGCAAGCTGATCGTCAAGACCTATGACGAAATTCTCGGCAGACCCATCGATATTGAAACGGACCTGTTGTCCCTGGCTACCGCTATTCTGCCAAACAGCGATGTGGAGCTGGCGCAGTATTTCAAAGTTGCCATGAATGATGACGGATTTTTTGTCGAAAAACACGCTAAACTGGGACCATCTGAGTTCGCAACCGACGGTGTTTTCCTGTGTGGCCTGGCCCATTTCCCGAAATCCATTGACGAATCCATCGCACAAGGTCAGGCAGCTGCATCACGAGCTGTAACCCTTCTGGCCAGAGGAACAGTCAAGACCAGCGGTGAAGTGGCTTCGATAAATCCAGTACTATGTAGCAGTTGCGGTATTTGTGTTGCAGTTTGCCCGTATTCGGCACCCAACTTTGTTAAAGAGGGGCGATTCGCCGGCAAATCTGAAATCAATCCGGTTATGTGTAAAGGATGCGGTCTGTGTGTCTCTTCTTGTCGATCCGGGGCTATATCACTCAAGGGGTTTGATAATGAACAGATACTAGCCATGATAGACGCTGCCTAAATTTATGGGGGGGGAGGGTAAAACGCCCTTGCCGTAGACTTGATTTCATCGGATGTTTAATCCGTTACAGGAGAGTAAAAATGTCAGATTGGGAACCAAAAATACTCGCTTTTTTATGTAATTGGTGCAGTTACGGAGCTGCTGACCTGGCGGGTGTCAGTCGTATGCAGTATCCGCCGAACCTCAGGGTTATCCGGATTCCATGTTCAGGAAGGATGAGCCCCAAATTTGTACTGTCGGCCTTTATGAATGGTGCCGACGGTGTTTGGGTATCCGGTTGACATCCCGGAGACTGCCATTACCTGGAAGGTAATTATTATGCCCGCAGGAAGTTTGCTTTGATGGGAAATCTTTTGGAATATATGGGGATCGAACGGGATCGCCTGCATTTTTCATGGGTATCCTCTGCGGAAGCCAGCAAGTTTATTACTGTCGTCAAAGAGGTAACTGCGTCTGTGAAGGCGCTGGGGCCTGCTAAAAAATTCGTTAAAGATCGGAGACAGGTGAGTTGATATGATTGGATATATCGATAAAATTAGGGAAGTATCACGAAAACTTCTGACTGAAGAGAAGGTGGACATGGTGATCGGCTACCGCAAAGGATCCCTGCCCATGATGACCGAGCCCTGTTTTGTGAAGCGTCCAGAAGATGTCGACACACTCGTCTGGGACTCTAACTGCAGGATTAACCTGGCGGCCTATCTAATGGACCGTAAGGAGAAGATAGGCATCATTGCCAAGGGTTGCGACTCCAGAAACATTATCAATCACCTGGTGGAAAATAAAATCAAGCGGGAGCAACTGGTCATCATCGGGGCTCCCTGCAAGGGTATGATTGATAAAAAAACGGTGACTCAACAATTTGGACAGGAGATCGACGAGTATCAAGAGACCGAAGACCAGATCACTGTCAAGGGTGGCGGAGTCGAAAAAACCTTTCAAAAGGTGGATGTTCTCCAGGAAAACTGCGCTATTTGCAATCATCGCAATCCGGTTGAGTATGATGAACTGGTGGGTGATCTGGTCGAAGAGCAGGTGGATGTAGACCGTTATGAGGACATTCGCAGAATCGAAGCGATGGATATTGATGAAAAATGGAATTTTTTCGAAGATATACTGTCGACTTGTATTCGCTGTTATGCATGCAGAAATGCATGTCCTCTTTGTTATTGTCCCACATGCTTCGTGGACGAATCCAAACCCCAGTGGGTTGGAAAAGGCAATGATCCGGCCGATACCCGGACATTCCATTTCCTCAGGGCGTTTCATTGCGCTGGCAGATGTACGGATTGCGGGGCTTGTGAAAGGGCCTGCCCGATGGATATACCGGTCAGGCTGTTTACGAAAAAACTGGGCAAAGACTGTCTGGAACTGTACGGCTGGGAAGCGGGTCTGAACCCCGACCAGCGTCCACCCCTCGACACTTTTAAACCTGACGATCCCGAAGTTGGTATCAAGTAATTCAACCCCTGTTGGTGAATGGCTTAACACAGGCTTGGAACCATTACGAGAAGGCAAATACTATGAAAGTCATAAAAATTGACAAGAATCAATGGGCGGAGGGGCTGGCAAAACTGGAAGGATCCTATCGCATGTTCGGTCCGGTAGCAGTACAAGGTAAATTTCCTGAGTTTAGAGAGCTCGAAAAAGGAGACGTACCGAATCTGGACGTACCGAATACGCACCTTTCAGCCAAAAGTGTCGTTTATCCTCAGTCCGAAGTCATGTTTGAATATAGCTTAGATGAGCATATAGAAGATCATCATCTACTGAGGGAGATAGAAAAAGACTATTCTCCCAGGGCCGTATTTGGTATCAGACCCTGTGATGCAGCGGCCAACCTATTGGTAAAGAGAAATTTCGATTCCAAAGAATACCGGGACCCATATTGGGCAGACTCTTTTGAATCCTGTGTATTTATCGGCCACGCCTGTGAAAATCCAGGCGGCACGTGTTTCTGCACCTCTGTTGGATTCGGTCCTTTCAATGAGGATGGACTGGATCTTCTGCTGGTTAATAGTGGTAAGGGCGGTTTTCTGGCCAAGGTGATTACGGACAAGGGCGCGGTTCTAGCCAAATCAGCCGGTTGGAAAACCGAAGGTGATGCGGCATCAATAGAATCGTTGAAAAAACAGGCTGAAGCGAAAATGAGTTCCAAGGTGAATACGGACCAGTTGTCCAAGAAGGATGCGACCGCACTGTTTGATGCGCCCTTCTGGGAGGATATCGGATTTGCCTGTCTGAACTGCGGGACCTGCACATACAGCTGTCCAACCTGCTGGTGCTTCGACATTCAGGACGAAGTTAAAAACAAATCCGGAGTGCGGATGCGAAACTGGGACAGTTGCATGTACCCGCTGTTCACCTTGGAAGGATCGGGGCACAACCCCAGACCGCAAAAACATCAGAGAGTTCGCCAACGCTTTATGCATAAATTGAAGTATTATGTCGACAAGTATCAGGCGGGCGTTCAATGTGTCGGATGCGGCCGCTGTGTGAAACTCTGCCCTGTCAATATCGATATTCGAACGGTTTGTGAAAAGATGAACAGCTATCAGCCTGCTTAATACAGCTAAAAATAAGGAGATTTACCGTGCAGAATCCATATTTGCCAATGCCGGTTCGGATTGATGAAATTGTGACGGAAACCGAAGACAAGATGCTGAAGACATTTAAATTCGTTTTCCTGAACAAAGAAGACGAAGAGCGATTTCAACACAAGGCCGGGCAGTTTGCAGAACTTTCCGTTACGGGGAAAGGCGAGGTCCCCATTGGGATCGCATCATCACCGACGGAAAAGGGCTATGTAAAATTTACAGTGAATAAGACGGGTTTGGTTACCCGTTACATGCATAACATGAAGGTTGGAGATATCATGGGAATCCGGGGTCCCCTGGGTAACTGGTATCCATGGGAAACCCTGGAAGGGAAAAATGTTGTTATTATCGGTGGCGGGTTTGCGTTTTCAACCTTACGCGCATCAATTGTGTACATGCTCGCCAATCGGGACAAGTTCAAGGAAATCCATGTCATTTACGGTTCTCGATCACCGGGATTGCTGCTGTATCGAGACGAGCTGGCGGCCTGGGAAGCGGCCGGGGATATCGGAATGCATATTACGGTGGACGGAACAGATGATCCCGACTGGAAGTATAATATCGGATTCGTGCCGACGATCACAGAGAAAAAAGCCCCCCCCGCCGATCCAGATACGTATGCCATTGTCTGCGGTCCGCCGGCCATGATCCGGTTTACCCAGCCGGTGCTGGACAATCTTGGTTACGCCCATGATAATATTATTAACTCTCTGGAAAAACGAATGAAGTGCGGCATTGGCATTTGTGGCCGCTGTAACATTGGGGACAAGTATGTCTGTAAAGACGGTCCCGTATTTACACTCAACGCTCTAAACCATATGCCTGGTGAAAAATAGGTGGGTTTAGTTGTCCCCGATTACGGGAAATTATCAATGGAGGTTAAAACAAATGACTAATATAGCGGTCAAAATAAGTGGAAAGAAAAAGAGTGCTTTCCTTGACAAGGTGAAGGAAATATTACCGGATGGCGGTAACTTGAACGCTTGTCTGACCTGCGGAGCATGCTCCTCGGGTTGCCCGGCAACGGGAGTGGATGGGATGGATGCCCGAAAGTTTCTGAGAATGGCGGCTTTCGGCATGGATGAAGAGGTCCTGAGTACAAAATGGGTCTGGGCCTGTACGATGTGTCAACGATGCGTCTATGTCTGCCCGATGAAAATCAATATCCCGCAACTGGTTTATAATGCCAGAGCAGCCTGGCCCCGTGAAGATCGTCCCAAAGGGATCCGGGGGTCATGTGATGCAGCGTCAAAAGTTGATAGCTGCAGTGCCATGGGGCTGACCGGTGAGATGTTTTCAGAAACCGTTGCAGAACTGCTTGAAGAGGTCAGAGAAGATCAGGAAGGCATGGAAAAGCTGCAGGCGCCGATGAATAAGAAGGGAGCCTACTATTTTGTCAACCAGAACTCTCGGGAACCACAGATGGAAGAGGACGAAATGGTGCCTCTGTGGAAAATATTGAACACGGTCGGTGCAGATTGGACCTATTCATCAAAGGGTTGGGCAGCTGAGAATTACTGCATGTTTCTGGCAGATGATGAAGCGTGGCGCAAGCAGGTGCAACTGAAGGCGGATGCGGTACATGAGCTGGGCTGTAAGGTCTGGCTCAACACCGAGTGAGGACACGAACTATTCGCATTCCGGTCCGGACTGCAAAAATTTAACATCAAGCATGACTTTGAAATTACAGATATCAGGTTGCTTTATGCCCAGTGGATTAAAGAAGGTAAACTACCGGTTAATTCAGATTGGAATAAGGATTTAAAGATAAAATTCACGGTTCAGGATCCCTGCCAGCTGGTCAGGAAAACTTTTGGTGAAGAGGCCGCTGAAGCACTGCGGTACGTAGCCAAGAAGGTTGTCGGGGAAGAAAACTTCGTCGATATGGCTCCGAACCGGTCAAATAATTACTGCTGTGGTGGTGGCGGCGGTTTTCTCCAATCGGGTCTGAAAGAAGAACGTTACCAGTACGGTAAGGTCAAGTTTGATCAGATTATAGCGACAGGCGCGGATTATTGTATTACTCCCTGTCATAACTGCCACTCTCAGATTCACGATCTGGCGGATCATTTTGGCGGGAAGTACCACACAGCCCATTTCTGGACGCTGATCTGTCTCTCCATGGGTATTCTGGGTGAGAATGAAAGAAGACATCTGGGTCCTGATCTGGTGGATTTTGGACTGGATGAGTAATAGGATCCGCTTTAACAGTAGGCTCTACCTGATCCGCTGCTATTCCGGGGGATGATCCGCACGGGGTGTTTGTTCGTCCGCCGTTATCTTCATGAACAGTGCGTTGTTTTGCAACAGCGCACTGTTTTTTTTTGCCATCCGGATCTCCACCGACGTTCAACAGGGAAACCGCCTCTATTGGCAGCTCGGTTCGCTGCTCCGACGCTCAAGATGGATTGTCAGTGAGCCGGGTCTGAGTTTTACCGGGGGTTACCAGAATTCGCCCCAGGGAAGAAATTCTACAGGGGTATGGGCATCGATTCTATTGATATCCATCGGCACTTTGATCAAGCCATGGCTTTGTTCAAAGTTTGCAAAATCTCCGCTGCCCCGGATAAGCACCGGTTGAATATGGGTTTGGTTGTTGTGAAGACTGAATCTGCCGGGCATATAATGCTCCCGGTTGGTTTTGGAAACCAGTTCTTCCGAGAGGGGTAAATGCATGAAATAATTTTCTGGAGCCTGATTACCAGAAAGTTTGCGTACCAGGGGTTCAACAAATATCTTAAAGCAGGTCTGAACGGAAACCGGATTGCCAGGCAGCCCAAAAACATACCCCCCGTGAGCCGTTTTACCAAACCAGAGCGGTTTTCCCGGTTTCACCCGAACGTTATGCAGGATTTTTTTAACGCCTTTTGCGGCAAGCAGACCCGGAATATGGTCAAATTCCCCCATTGAAACACCACCTGAGAGAATCAGAATATCAGCGCCTATTCCCTCTTCGATCAATTTCCCCAATATGCCCGTTTCATCCTCACCAATCCCCAGAAAGGTGACATCAAGATCCATGGCTCTGCCGAGCGTTCTCAGGGTGTATGAATTGCAATCTCGAATCTGGTGGGGTAACGGATGCGCTGCGGGGGGAATGATTTCCGATCCTGTGGAGATGATACGCAACGATGGCTTTTTATAGACCTCCACTTCGGCAAGGCCTACAGATGCGCATATAGCGATGCCGGCAGTTGACAAGGCGGTGCCTTGTCGGATCAGAATTTTACCGGCTGGAGCATCTTCTCCTTCAGGTGCAATATTCAGCCCTGGTTTAATCTTGGGTTCATTAAGAACGACCCAGTCCCCTTCGATGGTTGCATTTTCGATTTTGACAACGGCATCCGCACTCTCTGGACAGGGGGCACCGGTCATGATCTGGACGGTTTCTCCCAGGCCTATTTCGGCCTTTATGGCAACACCGGTTTGGATACGTCCGACTATCCTCAGACGGGCTGCCCCGTTTTTAAAATCGGTGCTTCGAACTGCAAATCCATCCATGGCCACCCGATTAAATGGCGGAAGCGATCTGTCTGCCAGAATGTTTTTCACGCTGACATGTGAAAGGGCCTTTTCTATCGGTATCTTATGGGTATCGAGGGGGGTGGCGGACGCCATTATTTTTTGAAGGGCTTCAACAACAGTAAGCATGATTCTCCTTTCTCAACTTTGTCGCATAATTTACAATTCAAGCAGAATAACAGCCGGTGCAGCTTAAACGATAGGTTCACAGGGGGGTATCATCCGGCCGAACCCGTATGCTTCAAAAAGTATCAGGAATTCTGAATATTTTCAAATTGTTTATGGTGAAAAGGCACAGGAATCGAACTGATAAAACAACTGCTGCGCTGATAGGGCGGGGGTTTTCTGAATTGATGCCGGCTCTGCTCAGGATTACCATTGATATTGTTGATACTGGAAAGGACAGGCACCAGGTGGGGAAGAAATAGCGGCAGTCAGGCTCTGCCGCTGGTTAACGGGAGGATGAGCAATCAGGGAGCTTAATTCATCCACCAGTAGTTCGGGGTTCGCGGTGGCACACGTCTTTCTGGAACGATGCCCCGTTTTTTAAGGAGTTCCATAACCTGTCTTGTTACCGGCTCGATCGTCTGCAAAACCGGCGTTGACATCTCAATGCTGTGCGAGATGTCTTTTGGAATGATGCCAATCAGTTCGATCTCTTCCGGTCCCGTTCCTTCAAAACGCATCAATTGAATCAGGTCGAGAAAACCCACCTGATGGGGTGACATTTTTGTTTGAGCCGGACGGTGAATAAACGATTCGCCGGCAAGAACCCTGATTTCTCCCGGTTCCCCGGGGGCATTCAGGGCATCTATAATAATCAGCCAGTTTTTATCGATAATGGCTGTATTCAATGTCGCCCCGCAGGTACCGCCATCTATGAGTTCAACATTTTCAGGAAAACGGTAGCAGGCATCCATGTAGCAAAGTATCTTGACGCCGATACCGTCATCCCTTTCTAAAACGTTCCCAATACCGAGAATTGCCCCTTTGTCGCTCATATGTTGGTTTCTGCAACACCGAGTTCGTTCCCTTCAGGATCAAACGCATGAATGGCACACGCTAGACAAGGATCGAAACTGTGAATGGTTCTGAGCACTTCCAGCGGTCTTTTACTGTCGGCAATGGGATTGCCTATCAGAGACGCTTCATAGGGCCCTTTCTGCCCCTCTGCATCTCTTGGCCCGGCATTCCAGGTGGATGGAACAACGCATTGATAATTCTTGATTTTTCCGTCGTTGATCACAACCCAATGAGACAGCGTGCCCCTGGGGGCTTCATGAAAACCAAAACCCTGTATTTCGCCTTGCGGGAAAACGGGCTTGTTGAAATATTCAGTGTCGCCTTTGCTCAGGTTTTCAACCAGCATATTCCAGTGACTCATGGCCATTTCATTGACAACCGCACAGCGGATAGCACGGGCAGCATGCCGGCCAATGGTGGAATGCAGCGCAGCCAGTGGGATCTTCTTGCCGCTGACGGCTTTAATGGTATCAACAGCGACGCCAACATACTTCTGGGTCATCTTGTCACCGACCGCATAACTTGTCAGCACCTGCGCCAGTGGACCCACCTGCATGGGTTTGCCCTTAAACCGGGGTGCTTTCACATACGAGTAGTTCCCGTTGCGGTCGAAACCGGTATATTTCGGTTCCGTGGTCTCTTCAAACGGATGTTTCTGCCAGTCACCATCATACCATGAGTGGGCAATGGATTCCTGAACGTTATCCCTGAAATAGGGGTCGTTAAAATTCTTGATGGCCGTGGCTCCGCCAATATCTCCCTTGAAGATGGTTCCGCCCAGCATGTCAAACTTCTCCCCTTTGGTGTCGGTCGGAAACTCGGGAACTGCCAGATAGTTCATATCACCGGCGCCATAACCGGCCCAGTCCAGATAGAATGAGCCCACAGCGCAGACGTCAATGAGATAGACCTGGTTGATGAACTGCTGTACTTCGTCCAGAAGATGCTTGACACGCAACAGGGTGGTCATGTTCAGGGCCGTCTGGTCATCCAGATTAATGGCGTTTGCGACGCCGCCGACCGCCAGGTTCTGAATATGGGGCGTCTTGGCTCCGAGCAGTCCCACACAGTCGTTGATCATTCGCTGATATTCCAGCGCCTGCAGGTAGTGGGTGACTGCGATGAGATTGATATCCGGGGGCAATTTCATAGCGCTGTGGCCCCAGTATCCATTAGAGAAAATACCCAGTTGACCACTGTCCACAACCGCTTTGACCTTATCTTTGACCGCCTGGAATTCATGCACCGTGTTACGTTGCCAGGGGGACAGGGTTTGCGCCAGATTGGCTGCATTTTTCGGATTGGCCTGCAGCACCTGCGTTACGTCTACCCAGTCCAATGCAGAAAGGTGATAAAAATGGACGATGTGATCGTGCATGGTATGCCCAGCGATGATCAGATTTCTGATCAGCTGTGCATTCAGCGGAATCTCCATCTTCAGCGCGTTCTCAACAGCCCTGACTGAAGCGATGGCATGCACCGTCGTACATACACCGCAAAGCCGCTGGGTGAATATCCAGGCTTCCCTGGGATCCCTGCCCTGGAGGATGATCTCAATTCCCCGGAACATCTGCCCGGAGGACCAGGCGTTGGTTATCTTGCCGTTATCGACTTCAACATCAATTTTGAGGTGACCCTCAATTCGTGTAATCGGATCAATTGTTAAAATTTGTCCCATATTTTTCTCCTGCTACTCTTTTGTAATTACCGGAAAGATCTTAATGATAGTGATAAAAATGATGATTTGCAGC
>JAHJRI010000252.1 GCA_018830885.1 bacterium
CAGGGAGATCGGAATATAGTCCGCCATACCCTCCTTGACCGCTTCACGGGTATCCGCACCGACGAAAAAAACCTTGTGCTTAAAGCGGGTCTTTGGTTTCTCCTCCCAATTCGGGATCGCACCGTCGGTCAGAAAATGAAACAGCTGCACATCGTAGAGATACTGCGTTTCCTCCTCCAATGCCCGGATCAGGGTTCTCGGTGTCGCACAGGCGGTCCCCACAAAGATGCGGTCCCCTGATTTCACAATCTCCATTGCTTTTGCGGCGGTGGTCAGCCTATTGTTCAATCCCGCCATACTGCTCATATCAGGTGTAGAATCATGTTCCATCGGTTGCTCCTTTCTGTTTATGGTTCCGTCAGTTCCTTCTCATACCGTTCCACCCAGCCTTCTGCTCCGCATGTTTTCATGATGTCGATGGCTTTTTCCATCTGCTCCCGTGCCTGGGGCAGCTTATCCTGTCGTTTTAGCACTTGGGAATAGAAAGCATGATCAAGCCCCAGTGAATTCGGCATCCCGTTTCGTCGGTCATGATCAATGGCGCTCTCGATCCACCCGGTGGCATCGGAAAACTGAGGTTCTTGGAGATTCAGCAATGCTGTCGCAAGACTTCTCCTTCCGCGGCCTTCCATGCACTTCATCCTGATACCGTGAACCAGATCAATGGACTGCTTCAGGTCAAACACCTTTTGTTCATTCAATACATCAGCCCTGATCAGATCGATCTTTGCCTGTATCAGGAAGGAGGGAAACAGTTTCAACTCACCAAGTCTGGCAATGGCCTGCCGTGCATATAGCACTGCCTGTTGATATTCGCCCATGTAAAAGCAGACATCAGTCAGCCGGCTGTATGCATTTGCTGCCCAGAGAAAAATTTTTGCCTTTTCGCAAAATTCAATACCTTTTCGAATTAGTTCCGAGGCTTTCTCAAGAAATCCACTGCATAAACAGGAAAAGCCGTGTGCCGTGTAGGCCATTGCTTTAGAGTACGCATCTCCACATTCATCTGCCATCTTAAGCCCTTCAGCGCTGCTATCAAACGCCTGTTTCGATTTCCCGTAAAAATCCAGACACTGAATACTCAGATTACTTTTCATCATCGAAACACCCCAGATATCTTTTTTAGCAAGCACAATTTTGATACTCGCATTCAGGTACTCATGTGCGGTTTCAAACTGACAGCTGTACGAATGAACAAGCGATCTATAGTAGTATGCAAAATGAATAGTCGGAATATGGTTGATCTCTTTGGAAATATTCACCGACGCTTCCGAAAACGAGAGGGCTTTGTCAAAGTCTTCCTCGATAAAGAAATAGTAAGAGCCCAGGATGATATATATCTGGGCCAGCCTTTTTTGAAGGCCGTATGATTTCGCCAGTTCAATGACTGGCTCAACCACTTCTTTTGCCTCGACGTGTCGGTTGAACTGAATGTAATAAAGACCCACTGCTGCCCTGGCATCGATGATTTTTGTCTGAACCTCCCTGGACGCAGGCAGCTTTTCAAGGAAGGCAACCCGTTTCAGACCCAGCTCCAGGGCAACGTCCAGGGCAGCGGTTTTTTCAGCTTTTCGACAGGCCAGTATCAGGTAGTTGTCTCCTTTGATAAAATCGCCACAGATACTGAAATGCTCTCCCAGGATTTCATAGTATTTCTGCAGTTCTTCCGGATAAAGCGTCTCAATGGCACTGCCCACCTGTTCGTGCAACTTCTGTTTTCTGGTGGTCAGGATGGTGTCATATATCACTTCGCGGGTCAGAGAGTGGTTGAAAATATAGCTGTTATCCGGTGTTATACCGCGTTCATATACCAGCTCAGAATCCTTGATAACATCTATAACCGCTTCCAGTTCACTATCGGTAAATCCGGTGATCTGCCGGAGAATCCTGAAGCTGAATTCCCTTTCAATCACCGCGCCAACCTGGAGTACCTCTCTGGCTTGTTCGGGCAGCGAGTCCACCCGGGCCATGATGACATCCGAAATGGACGCCGGGATCCCTTTCATTTCGCTATCTTCAGACAATCGGTACTGCCCATCCTGTTTCCGGACAATTTTCAAATCAATCAAAGACTGGATGAACTCCTCAATGAAAAAGGGGATCCCTTCCGTTTTGCCCAGCACCAGCTCCGCAAGCTCGCGTTCGACGGTTTCTGTTTTAAGAAAGTGGGCCATCATCAGGAGACTTTCACGTCTGGAGAATCGGTTCAGGTTAATCGGGCTGTAATAGGATTTTCGTCCCCACTTCTCCCG
>JAHJRI010000253.1 GCA_018830885.1 bacterium
ACCGTCATCCCAGTTCGACATGGCCCTGGCAAGCTCATCCGCACTCAGCGCGGGCACTTCCGAGGCTGGTTTAAAGGTAAAGAATCGAATACAGGAGCCGTTGACGGGTGGATTGAGCTTGACGATGTCCACATCCACCGGATCGTAACTCCCGCTGATATTCTTTTTCTCCGGATCATCGATCCACATCTCTTCCGTCACAAACCGGGGGACATCCAGGAATCCCGGTGATTCCCCCTGGTGGGTAAAAACTGATTTTCCCCTTTCATCATTCCCTGTCACGATTCTTTGTCGACGCATGCCGGCCTCCATAATGGCTGGTTATCATTCGTTTAAAGGTAAGTGTTCGACCCGAACGGATGGGATCCGCACCGTCGGCTCTTTTACCATCAGTCACTGACTGACGTCAGGAAATTATACTGAATTTTGTCAGAACAGCAAGCGCAAATCGCCATTTTACGGTTTTTTAATTGACCCGCAGGCGGTGAAAAAGGTTTTTCGAAATGGAATATATCTGCTATGATATCACTAAAAAACCAGGAGACCATATGAAAAAACTGGCGCGAATCTCGATAATGATCCTGATTGGATTGACCCTCAGCGGGTGCTGGAATTACGGAAGGTGAGGAAGAGGGAACGGTCCCAGTTACAGGGATCCAGATAACTGCCCCTATCGGAACTTAAAAACAAAAACGGTGCCATCCGACACATACGTCCTGAATCCCACTGAAAGCAGGGGACAGGCCGGATATTCAATATGGGTCCGGGGACACGCCGTTTGACGAATGTCTGCTGGTGATCACCCGCCGTGGCATATGTCAGCTGGGATTTATGCAGCATGATGACAGGTGTGATGCGCGCGAGCAGATACAGTCCCGATGGCCCGTCACAAAACTGCTGGAAAAAACCACCGCACTGGCATCCATGATCGAGCAGATTTTCAGCATTCAATCCCCGGGCACTGCCCGTCCGTTTCATCTGTACCTGAAGGGAACCAATTTTCAGGTCAATGTCTGGAAAGCACTGTTATCCATTCCCAGGGGCCGGACGGTTTCCTACCAGGATGTTGCAGCGTACATCGGCAGTCCGGAGTCCTGCCGAGCGGTGGGCAATGCTGTCGCCATCAATCCGGTCGGGTATTTAATTCCGTGCCATCGCGTGATTGCAAAAAATGGTGATACCCATGGATATCGCTGGGGGACGCTCAGGAAAAAAGCTATTCTCGGGTTTGAATCGGCAACCTTCTAATGCATTACCGGACGGGATCCTTTTTCCTCTGGGGAGTCTCAGTCCGCCTCTCCCGCAGAGTAATCCACTTGTGTCGGGTCAGCGCGAATGTGTCAGCTCGCGACAGGCTGAAACCGGGACAGGAGCCTTGAACGGGCCCCGGATTTCAACAAAGAGGGGTTCGGAACAGACTATGGTAACGGACCTATCCCACGCCGATTATATGACATCCCCGCCGCCACTGCCGCTGATAATAATCTTTCCTTCTTCTTCCAGTTTGCGGGCGATTTTGACAACCTTCTGCTGAACCAGATCCACATCAGCCACACGAACCGGTCCCAGTGCATCCAGATCGTCCCGCACCATGTCCGACGCACGCTCAGACATATTGCTGAAAATATGTTCTTTGACAGCATCGGTCGCTGTTTTTAAAGCCAGCACCAGTTCGTTCTGGGGGATTTCCTTCAGGATCGCCTGCATGCCCGATGGATCGACCAGTACCAGGTCCTCGAATGTAAACATCAATTCCCGGATCTGTTCGGCCAGATCCGGATTGGATTCCTCAATGGTCGCCAGAATCCGGTTTTCAGTGGTTTTATCCATTGTATTCAACATTTCGGCAACGGCTTCAACCCCGCCCACTTTTGCTGCTGATGATGCCCCGGAGGCTTTCAACTCCTTCGACAGAACCTCTTCAATCTCCTTCAGAACGCCGGGCGGGATCGACTCCAGAATGGCCATGCGATAGGTCACGTCCGCCTGCAGATTCTCCGGCAGCTCTTTTAATACCATGGCCGTTTGTTCGGGGTCTTCGAGATGGGCCAGAATCAGTGCAATGGTCTGCGGATGCTCGTTCATGATATGACTGGCCACCATTTTGGGTTCCAGCCATTTCAAGGAGTCCAGCGATCCTTCATCCTGAGATGACTGGAGGTTATCAACCAGGGCTTTGGCTTTTTCGTCCCCCAGGGCCTGGGTCAGCGCGTTTTTGACAAAGTCACCACTGGCGTTGATACTGACACCCTGGTCCTGCATGGCGGATTTGCGGTAGAACTCCTCCAGAACGGCGTCGAGTTCCTCAGGGCCGACATCCGTAAACCGTGCCATATAATAACCAACCTGTTGAATTTCTCGATCCTCCAGGTTTTTTAAAATCTCGGCAGCCCCTTCCTCACCGAGCGCCAAAAGCAGAATCGCAGCCTTTTTCGGTCCTGTCAGCTTACCTACACTCATAATACCACCTCTTTAAATGATTTTTCGCCTGCCTGATTTGCCTTTCACTGATAAACCAACATGCCCCGGGTGGGGCACACCGAAATATGAGAATGCGTCTGCGGTACCATCAACAATACAAATCGCTTTCAAGCCACGAGCATGGTAACCTGGGAAAATGAATCTGGTTTTTCCGACTGAAGAGAAACCTGCATTGGGAATGGACCTGGCGGAAGGAGAAGTTTCCAGTGGTTGGATCCTGCTAAAAAAGATCATCAATTCGGAAAGGGTCATACTGAAATGGGAGTGGCTTTGCCCCCCACACCGAAAAATAGTCTTTCGCCAATTCTTGCTTTTATCATACTGAATCCCCGAAATTTCCACAACGGTAATGTGTTTTTCCCAACATTTTTTTTTATGGGCACCCCACACCTCATATCCCTGGTCAGTTTTCAATAACGGAATTCTCACACGCCATGGCCCCAGCCTTTTCACGGCTGGATGTCTGCGGGTTTGGTCTACAGCCGGCTGCCGGAAGTGTCTGCGCAGCTGGCAGGAACAGCGACGGATGAAAAACGGAAAATATGACAAACGCGGACCGCATAGCAGTATTACGGATCGACAAAGAACCTGAAGAGGGTGATAATGGCATTTTTGATGCGACTGTTAAGGACCTGGATGACCCATATTCCCTTTGCTGAAGACGTTCTATGATCGGTACCATTGTTAATGCTGTTTCGATACTTGCAGGAGGCCTGCTGGGACTGCTGCTGAAGAAAGGAATACCGGAGGACTACAAAAAAACAGTCATGCAGGCACTCAGTCTGGCGGTCATCTTAATCGGTCTGAGGAGTGCGTTTGCATCGGATGACCTGCTGATTGTCATCATCAGTCTTGCCATCGGGAGTGTCATCGGGGAATTTATCGGAATCGAAAGCGGTCTGGAAAGGCTGGGTAATTGGATTGAAAACCGATTTTCCAGTGAAAGTGGTTCGGTCGCGAAAGGATTTGTGACAGCCAGTCTGGTTTACTGTGTCGGATCGATGGCGATTGTGGGGTCGTTTGAAAGCGGGTTGACAGGCAACCACCAGACTCTCTTCGCCAAGTCGGCGCTGGATGGAATTACAGCCATTATTTTTGCTTCTTCAATGGGAGTTGGCGTGCTGCTCTCTTTTATCCCGGTGTTTTTGTACCAGGGGGCACTGACATTGGCTGCAGGCCTGATCAAACCCTTCCTGGTTCCGGCTGTCGTCAGCCAGATGACCGCTACCGGAGGCCTCCTGATTACGGCCATCGGCATCAACCTGATGGGAATCGTCAGAATCCGGGTTGGTAACATGCTGCCGGCGATATTCATCCCTCTGGTGTACTACCTGCTGCTGCTTGTTGTCGCCCCATAACCGCCCTGCCAGGCAGAGCCGCAGCAGGTCAATGCCCGCTCCCGGCTGATGATGCCGTGCACTGCCTGTCAGCCGTCATATAGAACGGCCAGGATGGTTGCCTTCCCCCCTTTTCCGGACACCAGATGCGGTGTGGTCGAGAGATAGTAGACACTGTCGCCCGGTTCCAGATCAAACCGGTCTTCGCCGATGGTGAGTTCGACAATACCGTCCAGCACATAGATAAACTCCTCGCCCTCATGGACGGATTGCTCGTCCGTCTGTTTTTCTTCCAATTGCACAATCAGGGCTTCCATGTGGCGTCCCCGAACCTCGGGAGCCAGGCTTTTGTACAT
>JAHJRI010000254.1 GCA_018830885.1 bacterium
GCCCCTGGTGGCATTGATTGTTCAACCGACCCCAGAGAGCATGGGGCTGCTGCCGGATGGAGACGTTCAGGAAACAACGGTTGCCGGAAAGACCACCCCTCTTGCTTCTGGACCGGCTGTCAACCTGGAGATTCCGCTGCCGCTGGCGGTCAGAACACCGGCCTTCTGGCTGATCTCCTTTTCTTTCATGATGGCCGGTGCCTGTCTGTTTGGTATGCTGGCGCACCAGACAAGTTATATTGAAAGTATCGGCATATCCCGGGAAACAGCATCGCTGGCCCTTGGGTTTACAGCCGGGATGGGGATTATGGGAAAGATCCTGCTGGGGTTTCTGGCTGAGCGGATTTCGGTCAGGTTTGCATCCCTTGTCTGTTTCGGTTTGCAGTTTGTGGGCGTGGGGATTCTGATGATGACCCACACCATGTTCCTTGTCTGGGTCTATGCCATCGTTTTCGGGTTTTCCATGGGCGGTCTGGTCACACTCCGCACCCTGATTGTAATTGATTTTTTCGGTTCCGCGGCCATCGGGGCCATACTGGGGATCACCTCCCTGATTTTTGCCATGGGTGCCGCTTTCGGACCGCTGTATGCAGCCTATGTTTTTGACTTTACCCAGAGCTACTATTGGGCCTTCCTGATATACATGGCCATGTATGTGATCGCCATGGGCATGCTGTTCACCGCCAGAAAGGTCAAGGCGGGAGTTCTGCCTGCCCTGGCCAATCCTGCCATCCCGGCGGAAAAGTCCGCCTGACGGCTGCGGATTCAATCAATGCTGGACAAAGCCGATAATCAGTTCAGCGATTTTCTCAAATCCGATTTTACTGTTGTTGAAGATCATGTGGAAATTGTGTGCGCCGAAATCGCAGTTTAAAAAATCAGACAGGAAGGCGATTCTTGCCGCCTCCTTCTCCCGGACCAGTTTTTCGCTTTCCTCAACCGAAATCTCGGCTCTTCTGGCATAGGATTCGGCTCTGAATGTGACGGGTGCAATCAACCTGAAGTGAAAACAATTTACCAGGTCCTTTGCAATGGAAAATGCCCCCTGCCCTACAATGATGGCATTTCCATGGCGTGCCAGGGAAAAAACGGTTTCAACAATCGGTCGGTAGGCCTGTTCCTGGGATTTCCAGTAGGGCAGCAAGGCCGAGACGATATAGTCGAGATACTTTGATCGTTCGCCCAGGTTATCAACCAGATAGCGTGATATGTCATCGTTCGCTGTAATTTTGCTGACCATCTCCTCTTCGAAAACCGTCCAGAGCTGACCATCCATTTTTTCAAGTCTGGATTTCAGACTGTTTGCCAGAGGATAGGCCTCGCAGCCAAACTCTCTGGAAATGGTGATAGAGATCGGTGCGGGCTTGGTCTGTGAATCCTCAATCTTTCGATTCTTCTGTATTTCCATCCAGGCTGATATTCTCTTGTCAACCGATGGAATAAACTGAATTTTTGTCATCATCCCCTCATCTTTTAAATTATACATTCAGTTGACTTTCTGAAGTCATGATCGGTCTTTTCGAAGCCGCAAGTCTCGCTTCTCATGAACGGATGGAGAGCATTTAAGCATCGACAGGAAGGCAAAGTCAGTTGAATTCGCAAGACTTGCAGCGAAGAACGCCTCGGAAGACAGCCAGGGATGACCGTCGAGAATGCGTTCAATGACAGACCGGGCATGACACCCCGCTGCATTCAGCTGACACTTGAATCACTGTGACAGGCTCTCCACGCTGGTTTGCCAAACGGTTACCACCATTATATCATTCCAAACCAATAAATTCCATGCCAAAGAAAGCGGGAGTGCACCAAAAACATGTGGGTATGTGATCATAACCTCTTTCCGCTTACAGGTACCCACACATATTTGGTGCCCCCGAAATCGGTTTTCAAGGTGCAGGAAGAACTGAAGGCCCGGATCCGCCCTGTTCGATGGTTTCTGGGCAACCCGGGACTGATCTGCGGAGGGGGTTTCTACAGGTAATCAATCACCTGGAGGATGCTTCGGCGCAGGTTATTGACCGCCAGCTGCAGATTCGCCGTAAACTGCGCCTCTGTGCTGGTCTGCCTGTCAATCAGGTCGGTAATGACCTTGACAGCAAACATCGGGATATCCATCATCCGGCAGACCCAGGCTACCGCTGCAGCTTCCATTTCCTTGATAATGGCCCGGTTAGACCGGATCATCTCGAGATCCCTGTCTGTCATATCCAGAGAGTCGCCTGTGGAGATCCGACCGGTTTTAAAGCCCAGTGAGGCGGCCATTTCAGTTGTATCAATGGATGGATAGGACCCAATGCCGTACTGATCGAAGCGGGGCAGGGGAATCCTGCGGTCATGGTAGCAGAAAGGGCTTTCGCTCAAGTAAATATCCCCGATTTGACAGCCCTTTTCCCCGATGCCACCGGCTGTCCCCGCATTGATTACCAGATCGGGGTGTAGATGGGCTATGATCAGATAGGTCATCAGCGTGGCCGACTGGGTGCCGACATTATTCACGCCATGCTCCCTGTCAAGACCACTGACAATCACTGAAATCCGCTTTCCTGCAGCCTCTCCCTGGTAAAGTTCAAAAGGAAGCGGAGCGGGAAAGAGATCCGCTTTTTTTTCCAGGGCCAGGGTTTTAATGAGTGGGGCTGCTTCACTGTTCATGGCAATGACCAGTGCGATATGATCCGGTTTCATGGGGTTACCCTTTGGAGCTGCCAGTGGCGAGCCGTTTATCGGTTTGACTGTTTTGCCTGGACGTCTGTCTCACTGCCCGATAGTAGAAAACGCGGTTTCTGTTGTCAAGCAGCGATGACACCTGTCAGCCCGGTCCGGTTGATTCATCAGGTTTACAAAGCTTTGTTTGACTCGGCCGTCTGAATTCCCTATCATCACTCTGACTGCGGGTCCAATCGAGTTGGTTGCCCGCCGGGTTTCCAATGCGGAAATCAGACCCCGAATATTGACAAAGGAGACGATTGAAACAGATGAACAGACTTGCTTTCAGGATGGTGTGGCAGTCCGCCGTGGCTGCCCTGGTGATCATAACCCTGTTTCTGATCCTGTTTTCAGTTCTGGATCCGGTCGTTGCCGACAGCGGGTTCAGTGCTTGTCAACGGCTGATGACCACCCAGACCGTCATCCTGGTTGTCCTGCTGACGGCGGTGATCCTGCTGCTTGTCTATCGCAATATACTGCGTCCGTTCGACCGGTTTCTTCGCATGGCGGATGAGATTTCAAAAGGGAACATCGATCTGGAAATCCCGCATGCGGACCCTGTCGGGCTGGGATTGATTACCCGGCGTTTTAAAACGATCGTACAGGATCTGAAGGCCCGTGAAAAAGAGATTGCAGAGACTCAGCATGGCCTGACGGAGAGTGAACTGAAATTCAGGAGCATCACCAGTTCGGCTTTGGATGCGATTGTGATGGTGGATAATGATGGCAGGGTGACCTACTGGAATGAGGCTGCAGAAAAAATATTCGGTTACAGCGCTGAAGACATCATGCACCGGGAACTGTATCGGGTCTTGATCCCGGAACGGTTTCACCAGACATACCGTGAGAAGTTTCCCGACTTCAAACATGGTGGTGGCGGCACTATTTTTGGTCGGGCGCTGGAGTTGACAGCCGTGAAAAAGGACGGAACGGAACTGCCGATCGAAGTCTCCCTCTCAACCGTCCTGTTGCAGAATAAATGGAATGCGACCGGCATCCTGCGGGATAATACCAGGAGAAAACAGGATGAAATCGAGCTGCAGAAATACCGTGAGCAGCTTGAGGAGATGGTCCTGGAAAGAACCCGCGAATTGAAGGCCGTCCAGGACGAGCTGGTCAACAAGGCGATTGAATCGGGCCGGGTGCAGCTTTCTGCCATGATCCTGCATAATATCGGCAACGCACTGACACCGGTCAGCGTACAGGTGGAGGAGCTGATGAAGGATGACCAGAAAAGGCTGATTGGATATATCGAAAAGTGTTACCAGGACCTGCTTAAGAACCGGGACGGTCTGACAGAATATGTGAATAAATCCGCCCGCGGTCAGGAGATTTTTACCTTCATGGGTACCCTGATTGATTCCGTCAACGCACAGGTTGCCGATAATGTAAAAGCCATCCGCAAGATTTTCAGCGCGGTCAGCTACATGGGGGAGATCATCTCTCTACAGCAGAGTTATGCCAGCAGCGGGCGCGAGACCCGGGAACTGGTGAACCTGAACCTCCTGCTGGAGGACTCCATCCGCATGCAGCAATCTTCCCTTGAAAAAAGACGGATTACCATTGAAAAGGATCTGGCAAAAAACCTGCCCCTGCTGAAGATTGACAAAAACAAACTCATGCAGGTGATCGTCAATCTGATTAAAAACAGCTATGAAGCCATCGATGCACTGAAAGACCCCGACGGCGAAAAACGGATCTCATTTCGAACTTTCCGTGAAAAAGCGGAAGTGGGTTTTGAGATCGCTGATTCGGGTATCGGAATTGAACCGGAAAAGATCAAAACCATGTTCGGTTTTGGTGAATCCGCCAAGGGGTCATCAGGCTTCGGTCTTTACTACAGCAAGATGTTTGTGGAATCCAACCAGGGGGTTCTGGAATTCACCAGTGCCGGTGTCGGCCAGGGGGCACTGGTCCGGGTGCGATTTCAACGTTCTGAAAACAACGATAAACCTCAACAGGCGACCTGATGGAAAGCCCAAACCACGATTCAAAAAACAATCGCATCATTGTGATCGATGATGATCCGGGCATTCGTGAAACCTATCTCAGTATCCTTTCAGCACCCAAAAACAGGGAAGTCCTGTCCAAAGGGGCTGAACTCTTCGATGAGGTTCCGCTTCCGGATCCCCGTTCACAGGACCAGTTCGATCTCACCCTGACCGAACATGGGGACAAAGGGATCGTCGAGGTGGAAGCCGCTGTCCGGGAAAACCGCAAATTTGCCGTTGCCTTTATCGATATGAAAATGCCGGGACTGGAGAGTGCTGAAACGGCAAAAAAAATCTGGGAAATCGACCCGGATGTCAAGATCATCTTTGTGACGGCTTTCAGTGAGCATTCGCCGGATGATATCAACCGGATCACCGGAAGAAACGACGGTTTTTACCTGCGGAAGCCGTTCAATCCGGAGGAGATCCGGCAGTTTGCCCGGGCACTGACCAAGGAATGGTTGCTGGAGCGGGAACGGGAAAGACTCTCCGAGGATTTATTGAATCTGAACGAGGAGCTGGAAAGCATTAATCAGAATCTGAACGAGCGGGTCCAGCAGCAGACGGCCATGCTGATCCAAACCGAAAAAATGGCCTCCATTGGAATTCTGGCCACTGGGGTCACCCACGAAATTCACACGCCGGTCTCCCAGATCAATCTGGGCCTGACCCGGATGAAACAGACGGTCGTCGGTCTGTCAGAAATCCTGGCGGCATATGGAAAACTTGAGCTGCAGGTGGAACAACAGTCCTGGGAAAAAGCCAAAACGGAAAAACAGAGAATTTCAGGCCTGAAACAACAATATCAGATCGAAAACACACTTGAGGCGTTAAACCGGGAAGTCACCCATGCACTGGCGGATACCGAGCGGATCCTGAAAATTATTAAGGATCTGAAAAGCTTTTCCAAGGAGGATGAAAGGGAATACCGCTTTGTTGACATCCACAGCCTGATTGAAGCGACCCTGTACGTGATCAACGATGAGACAAAATACGACATCGAGATCAAAAAAGTCTTCGACCAGACATTGCCCCGGATCAAATGCTTTCCCCAGAAGCTCTCCCAGGTTTTTGTCAATCTTCTGATCAATGCAGCCCAGGCGATCGGGGAAAAGGGGACGATCACGATCAAAACAGAAAAAGGAAAAAGCCTGCGGCGGTTGGCAAACAAAATGATAAAAATCACCATCAGCGACAGTGGCTGCGGCATTCCGGAAGACAAGCTGGACCGGATATTCGATCCCTTCTATACGACAAAATCAGTCGAAACAGGCACCGGTCTGGGATTGAGTATCGCTTATGATATCATCAAGGCCCACGGGGGAAGAATTTCGGTGAAGAGTAAACCGGACGCAGGGGCATCCTTTATTATCACCCTGCCCCAGGAAATCGACCTTTAGCGGCGGGCGACCGCCGTCACACCATTGACTTGATCTCTTCAATCTCTTCAAAGATCAGATTGTCAGGATCGGGGTCATCAATAATGGATACGGCCAGCGGCTTCCCGTTGGTATAAAGATTGTGGTATATCCGCAGAGCCTCCATATCCTCGCTTTCGTCTTTCATAAAATAACCGAAAAACTCCTCCAGAAGCTGGTGAAAATCGACCAGGTCGTATTGGATCGTCGTCTCCTTCTGCTTGATCACCGTCTTGATACTGTTGCGAAAGAATATGTGCAGAAAGGTTCTGCGGTAGGGATTGGATTCAAGTTCGACAGGCTTTGCGTAGGTAATCCGATGACGTCGTCGCTCCTCTATCTGATCATCACCGATGTACTTGAGGCCGATATTTTTAAAAATCTCCACCTGATATTCCGGTTTGAGAGACTGCTTGAAAATCATGAAAAGCGCCGAGTTCACTCCCTTCAGCAACTCAATCTGGCGCGGCTTGTCGAAGATGGACGGAAACAGCATCCGCCGCTGATCCAGGTCCTTCAGCAGCAACTGGACACCATGGATGGTCTTTTTGACCTTGTGCAGGTCATACAATATCAGTTTATCCTGATCATAAGGGTCGCGCTCTTCAAATTCCCATTCCCCCGCTTCGTTCTTCACCGCACCATAGAAGTGCTTCAGAAACTGCTGGGTCAGCTTGGGATCAAAAAGAAAGGGGAGATGCCGGACAAACCGCTGCTGTCGATCCAGCTTGGCCAGCAGGAGTGATTCAAGGGCGGGTATGATATAAAACCGGAACCCCTGTCGCAGATGGTTAATGCTCACCAGTGAGGGATCGGTCAGTTTCAGCTTCAGGTCGTAGATCTTGTTCGCCCGAAGCTTCCAGTAGTTGTCGTGTGCCCGCATTTGATCGAGGCAGGACTCTATTTTTGCGCGGATGTCCGCTTCGGATTCCACCTTCTTCTTTTTGCCTAAGCCATCCATATTGGCTGATTGGATTGGTTGTTTGTGTTTCTAAGCTATCGCCACTGTCGATCCTGTTCCGTGCATTTTCGTTCCAGATACCATTGCTGCGTCAGGGTCGACGCCAATTGGAGAATCTGGGAGGATTTGAACGGTTTGTGAAAATAGAGCAGTCGTTCAGGATTTCCCACGGTGCTGACGATCTCTTCATAACTGTAATCGGAATATGCTGTCATGATAACAATTTCCACGTTGGGATCGAGCTGCCGGATTTCTCTGGCGGCCTGAACCCCGTCGATCCCGGGTGGCATTCGAATATCCAGGAACAGAAGGCTGTAAGGTCGTTCTTCCGCCAGCGCATGCCGGATTTTTTCAACGGCCTCCATTCCCTGGGATGCTTCGTCAAGTTCATAGGTGCCGGTCCGAAGACCTTCCTCCACGATCATCTCGGCGCCATCATCCTCAAAAAAGGCGGTCAATTGATCCAGATCGACGGTGTTTTCCGTTGAATTAAAGAGCGAGGCTGCTATTTCATCAATCCCGTCGGACACTCTTTGCGGTTTAAGAATGGAAAGATAGGCCTGGCGGACCTCTTCCTCGTCATCAACGATGAGTATTCTGGGCAGGTTCATGGGGTTATCTGGCTGAATGATTACATCTGTTGTTGTGTTGCCGCTACCGGGTCGGAAAAAGTTATCGTAAAACCGGGGAACGGTGACAGGTTACCGGTCCCCTGATTTCAGCAATGCCGATTGACGGTTCACACAGAATATGACACTGGTTCCGGTTGGAAATTTTCCGTTGGAAAAAGAGCCTTATTTTGGTTTCAGCATATCCCAGCCATCAGTGAATGTTAAGACATATTTTGGTCTGCAGGATCCGGGTCAGGCAAAGCTGTCTATTTACCCCTGAGGGTTTCTATTTGAATCAGACCGAAGTAGAGAAGCAGGGGCAGGGGAAAAGGAACGCTACTCACGCATTCCCTGATGCTGCATCATCATACCGTTCCGTCGCATCATCCGATGATGTTCGCGCATATTTTCATTCATCTCAGCGTTCATCATGGACATGTGATGAAAATATCGCCCGGCTCTGCCCGGGTTGCAATGATGTCCGCTGTTGACCCTGAAAAGATCTCCCGAGGCAACACCGGTCAGACTGACAATCTGTCCTTCGCGTACCTGCATCCCTGCAGGCAGTTCGATTCTTGATGTCCTACCCCGGGGATCGATAATCCACACAAAAAGTCCCTCGGTCTTCTCGACCCGACCCATTCTGAAATTGGGATGATCAACAAAATACCGGGCCCGCTCTTTGAAAAACCAGCTCACCAGGGGCCATTCCCTTTCTTCCTGGATGATGACGCGCTGGATGCGGTCATTGATCCCGGTGGCAGCCAGGGCAGCCCCGCCAAAGGTGGTGGTCAGGAAACTGCCGAGGAGGATGGCGGCAATACCCCTTTTAAAGGCATTGGAATGCCACATCAGCCAGGATGCCAGGGTTGTCACAATCAGCGCGGGTAAGATCAGGTCAAAGGGAATATAGGTTAAAACATCTTTCAGAAACCGGGTCCCGAAGGTGAGCATTTCCAGACTGCCGTTCATCTGGATCTCAAAAACAACGTTGTTCACGGTGATAAGGGACAATGACAGCAGCAGAAGTCCCCCCAGCAACGGTGTCCACCTCACGGGCTGTCGCGCCCTGATTACAGGTGCTGCGACCGGGTCAAGCTTCTCAATCCGGGACATCACCTGCTGGCTGAAGTCCTCCGGCAAATCGGGGACAGCCGGTTTCGCGGCTCTCAGAATATCATCCAGCTTTTTCATTTGCGGCCCCCATGTCTGGCAGATGGTAGAAAAGAGAGGTATCCAAAAACAATTGAGACAATTAACCCCGCTTTTTCCAGGAGTTTTTGCATCTGCAGGCGTCCCCGCCGCAGCAGCGTGCCAACAGAACTGGTAGAACTGTCCAGGATTTGGGCAATCTCTTCATAGGATTTTTCTTCGAAATAATGCAGGATGATGACTTCGCGATATTTGGGCTTCAGCTTCTGCAGGGTTGAATGGACCAGTTCCCGGTCTTCTTTTTTGAAGAGGTCATCTTGATGGGCATCATCCGGGACATTTGCCCATTGGCCATCATCAAACTGGGATTCTCTTTTTCTGGAGACCGTTCTTAAAAAGTTGGCCGCCTCATTGTGGGCGATTCGATAGATCCAAGGCTGAAAGGGCAGTTCCGGGTTTACCGATCCCAGGTTCTGGTAAACCTTCAGAAAAACGGACTGGGTCACATCTTCTGCGGCATCCCGATTCTGATACAAAAAGCGATAGAGATAAGCATAGATTTTCTGCTGGTATCGTTCCATGAGAATTCGAAAATCATCTCTGTTGCCATCGATGATCGAACGGATCAACTCTGCATCGGAAGCGGGTGGTTTATTCATGATCAGAATAGAGCGAGAGGACGCTGGATAAGAAAGCCCATGTTTTTTATTCATTGCCATTAACCTAATGCTTTCAAGAAAATCCGTCAATTGTTTCCGATTAGGACCGTTCCAGAGAATCGAGATGCCACCTGTCTTACTCTCTCTTTCACCGGCAGAATCGTTGCGGCCGCTTTGGAAAAGCTTTCAAAGTCGATGGTGAGCGCCTGAGATGGTTGAGCTGCGAAAAGAAACAGGGAAGAGTGAACAATGGCTTGATCTGAACCCCGGTAACCAGGGATAAAAGCGCATCCATCGGTTTCAACCGGTGGTGAATCGCATACCTGAATTCATAAAATGTGAAAAAGAAAGAAATAAAATCCGGGCGGCCGGTGTAGAAATAGAAAAGAGGCAAAACCCTTTGCCTTGATTATATCCAAACTGTCCCGGGAGAAACATCATGAAAAGAGGCATTATTGTCATTATTACCCTGTTAGCAATCCTGTCACTGTCCGGATGCTGGCGATACTACCATCATCATGACGGGTACGATCGTTACGATGGCAACGATCGGGGTTACCATCACATGTGGAACGATCGAGATGACAGGTAACAAAAGAATTTTCCACTTTCCGATCAGCACGCTCGCTCTGAAAACAGGTGCACTATTTTTGAAATATTTGAGTTGTTCTGGTGTTTTACTGGATAAGGAAACAAACGCGTTACATATTTGCAGAAATTAATTGTGAGAAGAAAATGAAAAAAGGCTTTTTTGGAATGGCGACACTGTTTTCACTCAGCCCGGTCGTCGCTTTTGCCCATGAATTTGGGGAACCCGGCTGGGGTAATCATATGGGATACATGGGATCTGGTTGGGGTAACCCGATGGGATTCATGGGAGGAGGATTGATGATGTTCATTTGGATAGGGCTGCTTATTCTGGCTGTCATTGCAATTACACGGTGGGTTGCCACGCCCGGGAAAAACCGGGTAACCACGGTTAATGCCCAGGGGATTCTTGCCGAGCGGTATGCCAGAGGAGAGATCAGCCAGCAGGAGTTCGTGGAGATGAAAAAACAGCTCGAATAGATCCGCGCCACGCCCTTCAGAAACGATGGTTATGCGATGGATATGCATCGGCAACCATCGTTTCCTGCCCTGAAAATCATGTCTAATATACCACTATACTACACCGGCGTGTCCGGAATCATCACTCAGTCCCTCCTTGGTGAAAACAACCCATCTCAATCACGTTGTCGTTTAGAAAGGACAAACAAGGATGTATTAAGGTGGTTTCAACTCCTACTGGGCGCTGATACCGGTTACGGTAAATCCGGCATCCGAAATGGTCTTCTTGATGACGGCTTCATCGAGAGGGGCTGCGGATTCAACCAGAGCGTTTTTCTGCTCCAGGTTCACAACCGTGGATGAGATCCCCGCCACACCGTTCAGTTTCTCAGTGACTGTTTTAACGCAATGCATACAGCTCATGCCGTCGATGGATACTTTTGTTTTCATGGTTTGCTCCTTTTCAGGTAACTTAATGGATTGACTGACGGGCGTGACGCCTGCAGTCGGTTTGAAATTTCTTAACCGCAATGCGTTGCTGACAACGGAAACGGAACTCATCGCCATGGCGGCGGCAGCAAACATCGGATTCAATGTCAGTCCCCCGAACAGAAAGAACACACCTGCTGCCAGGGGGATACCAGCGGTGTTGTATGCAAAGGCCCAGAACAGGTTCTGCTTGATGTTGCGCAGGGTGGCCTGACTCAGCTCGATGGCTGTTACCACCCCCATGAGGCTGTTTTGCATCAGGACAATACCGGCCGATGCCATGGCCACATCCGTTCCGGAACCGATGGCGATACCAAGGTCTGACTGGGCCAACGCAGGGGCATCATTGATGCCGTCGCCCACCATGGAGACCCTATTGCCTTCCCCCTGCAGCTTTTTGACCTGTGTCGCTTTGTCGCCGGGCATTACCTGGGCCACGACCTGATCGATGTTTACCTGCCTGGCAATGGCTTCAGCGGTCAACCGGTTGTCACCGGTCAACATGACGGTTTTTATCCCCATCTCATGCAACCGGGCAATGGCCCTGGCGCTGTCGGGTTTCACCACATCGGCCACGGCAATAATGCCTGCCAGACTGCCGTCAATAGCCAGGTACATGGATGTTTTCCCCTCCTGGGAGAGTCGGTCCGCTTCCGGCAGGTCGTTTTTAATAATACTGTTCTCGGACATGAACGCGATATTCCCGAACAGTAACTGCTTTCCATTCACCACTGCGGTGATGCCCCTGCCGGGTAACGCTTTGAAATCGTCAACCTGCAATAGAACCTGCTTCCTTTTTGCACTTTCCTCAACAACTGCAGCACCCAGGGAATGCTCCGATCCTTTTTCTGCTGAGGCAGCCATCTGCAGCACTTCGCCCTCGTCCCATCCGCCAAAGGTCAGTATATCCGTGACCCGGGGCTTTCCCTCGGTGATGGTACCGGTTTTGTCAAAGACCACTGTTTTGATGTGGCTGGCAATTTCCAGGGGTTCTCCGCCTTTTATCAGAATTCCCAGCGAGGCCCCCCGGCCCGTTCCGACCATAATTGCCGTAGGGGTCGCCAATCCCAGGGCACAGGGACAGGCAATCACCAGGACCGAGATAAAGATCTTGAGTGCAAAAGTGACCTCCATGCCCCCCAGCAGCCAGGCTGAACCGGCGATCACAGCCAGGACCATCACCACCGGGACAAAATAACTGGAGATCACATCAGCCATTCTGGCAATGGGGGCTTTGCTGCCCTGGGCCTCCTCAACCAGTTTGATGATCTGCGCGAGGGCCGTCTCTTTGCCGACGCGTTCCGCACGATAATGGATATTGCCGTTTTGATTGATACTCGCCCCGGTCACCGGATCACCCACAGATTTGTCGACAGGGATGCTTTCCCCGGTCAGCATGGATTCATCCACGGAGGTATGACCCTGTGTAACGGTACCATCAACGGCGATTTTTTCCCCCGGTTTGGCCATCAGGACATCACCGACCTCAACCTCTTCGATGGGGATCATCTCTTCACGACCCTCCCGGATCACGACCGCCGTTTTCGGCTGCAGCCCCATCAATTGCTTGATCGCTCCGGAAGTCCGCCCCTTGCTGACCGACTCCATGTATTTGCCAACCTTGATCAGTGCGATAATCATGCCTGCTGTTTCGTAATACAGGTTCATCACCAGTTCAGTGTGACCCATCAGGATCTGGGCGGTATTCCATGCGCTGTATCCGATGGCGGCCGTGGTGCCGATCGCAATCAGGGAATCCATATTGGGATGACCCCTGAAAAAGCTGGGGTAGCCCTTGATATAAAAATGGGACCCGGCAATCACGATGGGAATGACCAGAAGCAGCTGCAGAACAGCAAATACAGCGGGATTGAATTCCGGGCTGATAAGCGCCGGCAGGGATACCCCCACCATTTCAAGCATGGCGATCAGTACCAGGGGAATCGCAAACACCAGGGAAACAACCAGACGGGTGAACTGCTGTTTCAATTCCTTCCGCTTCCTTTCCTCATCGAGATCGACCGTTGCCCCTGTTGCCGCCTTGGACAGCGTATAGCCTGCCCTGGCCACAGCCGCCAGGATCTGCGACTCTTTCAGAACATCCGGGGAATAGGAAACCTGCGCCTTTTCCGTCGCCAGGTTGACAGTGGCCGATGAAACCCCCTCCAGCGACTTGATTGTGTCTTCAACCCGTTTTACACAGGAAGCACAGGTCATCCCCTCAACAGTGAATGTCCTGGTAATGCCTTCCGTCGGCAGACGGGCTCCGTACCCCCTTTTTTCAATGACCTGGATGATGTTTTCCACAGTGGTCCTATCTTTATCGTACGTAAACTGCAGCTTTTCAGATGCAAAATTGACGGATGCCTTTTGAATCCCTTCCTGCTGCTGAACCGCTTCTTCAACAGCGCGAACACAGGAACTGCAGGTCATGCCCTCAATATCCAGTGATTTTGTTTCAGTGTTCATACCTTTTCTCTCTTCATGCGGTTAGGATCCACCGGATCCATGTGTTGCCCGAGATCTCTAAATTCGCTTGCTCAGCAATTTCATCAATTCATCGATCTTTGTGTTGATTTCCGTGTCACTCCCGGTTGCTGCGGCATTCCGCAGGCAATGCTGCATGTGCTTTTTCAACACCTCCTGTTCCACCTTGTGCAGGGCCGCCTTGACCGCTTTCAGCTGGGTCATGATGTCCACACAGTACCGGTGGGACTCAATCATGCCCTTGATGCCCTTGACCTGCCCCTCAATCCTGTTCAAGCCAGGTAACTGCTCTTTGTATTCCGGATGCATACCCCTCCTTTGTTACGTATCACCAATATCTAAATACTATACCCCGGTAGGGTATAAGTCAAGATGTTTTTCCAACCCGGCTGGCAAAGCGGTGAAGGCAGACCGGATTCAGGGTCAAGCCTGGGATAGCCGGCAATTCCAACGCTGCCTGGGGCAGGCATGGGTATTTTTTAAAAAAAACAGACCCTGGATGAAATAATCTGAGGTTATCGGTGTATGAATATTATATAATAAAACGAAAGGAACAAGCAGCACAGTCCTTTTTTTAACCTCCGGGCATGCGGGATCAAATGATGAATAAAAAACGGTTCAAATCTGTCAGCGGCTTTTTGACACTGCTCATCGTGTTGTTTTATTTGCCGGCGGTTGCATTAGATGCCGGCTTCCACAGGGATATATCACCCCAGGACTCCCTGCTGCTGATTCAGGCGAATAGAGACAACCCGGATTTTATCATGATGGATGTACGAACCCCTGCAGAGACAGCAACGGGGAAGATAGGGAATCCAATCGAACTGGATATGCTCTCTCCCGGTTTTCCGAATGCCCTCCAGAAACTGGATAAACAAAAGACCTATTTTGTCTATTGCCGCAGTGGCAATCGAAGTGGACAGGCAATGGCATTGATGAAGCAGCTGGGGTTTCAACGGGTGTTCAACATGACGGGGGGTATTCGGGATTGGGAGAATCTGGGGTATCCCATTACAAAATAATCGAGTGGTTTCGCCGGCAGCGAGCCGTTGCCGGCATACCCCCATCATTCGCGCAAAGTCAGGCGAATGATCTTAACTAAACCATATCAGGGAGCCAGAAAGTGGCAAAAAAATCAAAAAAAAAGAATCCGCAGAAACAGCAGACCAGGAACAAACCGGCAGAAAAGCAGGGATCAAAGAACAAGTCTGCCGGAAAGATCTCATTCCGCTGGATCGCCGGTGGTATCGGCCTGATTGTGGTTGCCGCCGTCCTCTATGGGTCTACCCTTGTAAACGGTGGACTCAACCTGCTGGCAGGCAATCAGGAGACAGTCACAGACACAGCCGGTCTGCCGGCCGGTACCCCCCGGTTATCCATCGACCAGGAAAGAATCGATTTCGGTGATGTGGGTTTCAACGTTAGAAAGACGTTTTCCCTTACGGTTACCAATACCGGCAATGATGTCCTGAAATTCACCAGAGCACCCTATATTGAAGTCGTTGCAGGGTGTTGACCACCCAACCTGACCATCGGTTCGATGGTACTGAAACCGGGTGAGAGCACAGAGGTAAGGTCTACCGACTTCACCATGAGCAGGAGTATGGGCGGGTATCATGACTTCGCCGTCCATCTTTTGACCAACGATCCCGAAAGACCCGACCGGGTGGTAAACGTCATCTCAAACTGGGTCCCCTGATATCGATGTCTGTCAATTCTGGCACTGAATGCGAATCGGCGATATTCAGTGCCGGATGCGGATTGTGCGCTCTTCAAAGACCCCATCGCTGCCGGGCTGTAATTACCGGCTCCTCATCCTGCACACATATCCCCGATCTGAGGCTTGGTCTCACACAACACCGTTTACACCTGTCAGATCCGATGTCATGCCTTGCCTGTTTCGATTTGTGGTTTTCGCTGATACTGACATGAAGCCCTGCTGTCTTTTTACGCTTCCTGCAGCAGACCTTGTAACCATCACCCTGTGTTTGAGGAACAGGGAACGGTCTGATGCGGACAGGCATCGATATTCGAGTGTCTGTGGTATCTTGTCCCGAGGAAGGGGGGTATCTGCTGGTTCGGTATGTGTAGCGTGGTATTTTAGCAGTCGGAAACAGCGATAATCGTATGCGTGGCTATTGGATCATCCTTCGACTGCCGCCCATCATGCGATGGTGCCCACGCATGTTTCCATTCATACCGGGGGACATTGGGGACATGTGATGAAAATACCGTCCCACCCTGCCGGGATTGCAGTGGTGTCCGCTGCTTACTCTGAATAGATCATCGGCAGCCACACCGGCCAGACTGACAACCTGTCCCTCACGTACCCGCATGCCTTCAGGCAGCTCGATTCGGGATCTCTCCCCGCGGGGATCAATAATCCAGATGAGCCGGCCTTCAGTTTTCTCGACCCGACCCATCCTGAAATTGGGATGATGGACAAAATACCGGGCCCGTTCCTTGAAAAACCAGCTTACCAGGGGCCATTCCCGTTTTTCCTGGATGATGGCGGCCTGAAGGGTGTCATTAATCCCTGTAGCAGCCAGGGCGGCTCCGCCAAAGCCGGTTGTCAGAAAACTTCCCAGCAGAATAACGGCGATCCCTCTTTTGAGGGCTTTGGAATGCCACATCAGCCAGGCAGAAAATGCAGTCACGATCAGGGCGGGGAGTATCAGGTCGAATGGAATATAGGTAAACACGTCCTTCAGAAACCGGGTCCCAAAGTAGAGCATTTCCAGACTGCCGTTCATCTGGATCTCGAAGACAATGTTGTTCACGGTGACAAGGGACAGCAGCAGCAGTAGAATGCCCCCCAGCAGTGACGGCCAGCGGATAGGTTGTCGTGCGGCCATCACCGGTGCGATGGCCAGGTCACCCTTCGCTATTTCAGACATCACCCGTTGACTGAAGTCCTCCGGCAAATCGGGGACTGCCGGTCTGGCAGCTCTCAGAAAATCATCCAGCTTTTTCATTTCGTCATCCCCTATTTGTCAGAAATCATGAAAAACATTACTTAACAACCTGTTAAGGTCACCTTGATCAAATGGAACTCAGTCAGCATGGATGGACTCGTGCGTTTCTTGAAAGATCAACCCTTTGGTGCGGTAAGTTCAATAAGTGCCTTTAAATCAATTGCAGCAGCAGAACTGCCATTGGCAGATCGCCTCAGATGCAGTCCCGGATCATCTGAGGCGGTGCCGGTTGCAACTTACAGTGTCTGCAGGTCACGATTGCCTGAAAGGTCAGTACCCCAGCCCATCCGGCCGGAACCATACCCCATATGGCCGTAATTACCCTGCATCCTTCCCTGGCCGTAACCCATGCGTCCGTCGTCGTCCTGCATCATACCGGGGCCGTAACCCATGCGTCCGTTATTGTCCTGCATCATCCCGGGGCCGTAACCAGGTCCCCATCCACCACAACCACCGTTGCCCTGGCCTCTGAATCCCATTCTTCCATCAAACCCGTCATGCATTCTGTCGCGCAGGTATTGAAAAAGGAGGCCATTCTTCCAGTTTTGCAGTTTGCCCACTGTCTCTTTATCGCCAGATGTGAGATTCAGGTCGATCCCTTTTTCTGTTTCGGTCAGTGCCACATTCACCCCTTTAAAGTAAGTGGTGAGTTCCTTTTCATTGACCTTAAGCTCTGTTTTCAGTGTTTGCAGAATCTCATCCGATTCCGCTGTGACCTTCAACAGCACGCCATCGGTGACATTTTCAGAGGTGACTGAAATTCCATGCATCACTTCACGCCACTGGTCCATTTGCTGCCAGGACCTTCTATTCCCTTCCCGGTATGACCGTTCGTCCGGTCCGTGAGCGAAAACCATGCCTGTTGATATCATCAAAAAAACAGCCAGAATGAGTAGCTTTTTCATTTTATCTCCTATGTTGACATTAAGTCGTTTGATGTTTTGAAAATTGACTGCTGTTATCTGGTAATACACCCCATGAAAATTATTATTTCAAAAACAGTTGAAATTCTTTTGTGGTAATGACTCACACAGTTTATCGAGTCAAGAGTGTCGAGATCCCCTGGCAAGGAGGTCGAGGATGAGTTCAATTGCATCCAGGTCACGACTCCCTTGGATCAATAATGGCGGTGAATCGTTACGAAATCGATACCATTCTGGTATGGACTCCCCCTGCGGGGCATGACTCAACAGTCACCTTTTGTGAAACAATCACTAATGGTTTTCAGGCCTCCCTTCCGGGAGGTATTCCGGCCAACACCGGGGGCAGAAGATCAGGGAGTCAACGGAGAAACCAGCGATTGACCATCGTGTTCCAAATAAACCGGCGTGCCCTGGGTGGGGGCCTGACGACGGATGAGAATGAGACTGCTGTCTGAAAAAAGGGGGTGGGTAATGAATGAATGAATGAATGGGTTTACTGGAGTGGTCTGATTTTCGGTTGCTGTCAGACAGGACGGGTCACTACCGGTTGGGGAACATCCCGGTAGTGACAACCAGATGATTGAGGAGGGATATTCCTGGACCAGACGCTGACAGGAAGGTTTCGGGGATTGAAACCCTTTCCGCTTAACTGAAGTCTCTGTCAATGGCATCAGCAATGCTTGTCAACGGCGCTCCTTTTTCGATCATTTCAGCTGCGAGTTCCGCCTCTTCCATACAGATGTCGCAATTCGCGGCATGGTCATCCGTAAAACAGCTTAAGAGGCTTTTATGACCGATACTCATGGCACATCCACAAAAACAGAACAACTGGTCCAGGACCCGGGGCATCTGTTTGGCTAAAGTGTAAGCTTTGATCTGTCTCAGATTCTGGAAACCCATGGGATCCAGGACTGGTTTGGTCTCCCGGAAACGGTATGAAGATGGGTCCAGGATAACCTCGTGCATCATGGAAGCTCCCCTGTAGACCCTGTTTTTCCGGGATGCTTCCGCATGTGCGGTCTGGTTGAAAACCGGGTAGATGTACCAGCCTCCAAAAATCAGGGCGATCAGGCCTATGACGGACAGCCGTATTTTGAAGTTGGATGATTTACCGGCTTTGGGCTGGCGTTGCGAGGTTTTTCTGTCTTTCCTGGATGTCATGGTTTCCTTTTTTAGTGATGTCGGGATATCTCAAAATTCAGTGGGGAATTCTTAATTTTCAGTCACTATTCACCTGTATACGCCCCAAAGGGTTTGTGTTTCAAGAAACGCATCAATCCTTCCTGGAGCTCCTGGAAGCCATCCTTGGCTTCCAGGGTTCTTGAAACACAAACCCTTTGGGGCCGAGTGGAAATTGAACTGAATAGGTACATTTTTTATGGGTCCTGCAGCATCTGTTCAAGACGGATTGCCCCGTTTACGTCCCCTGAAAGAGGTCCCTGTTCTACCCATAAAACGGCCGCGATAATCAAAGATTGAACCCTGCTGTGCTGGCATTGTTGATTCAGAACCGGGCTGCTTGTCCGGTCGGTGACTGGTCTGCCTGACTGACTGGTTTTTCCTGTCCTCGTCCTCACTATTCAGAACCAGGACTGCTCCGAGAACAACGGGGCAGATCAGAACCAGAAATGTTGCCAGGGAAGGTGAACTGCTACGGGAACTCCCAAGGAGCAAAAAACCAAGAATCGGAAGACCGCAACATAGGGCCATCATCCAAAGATGTCTGGAACGTGGGGGCCTGGTATTCTTCATATGATCTCCAGTAAACATGGGTTTATTTAAAAGAGGAAACCTGGTGCACCCGATAATACACCGGTTCGGGGAAAATATTTCAAAAACTAAAAAAAAACTATCTCGCAGCACGATGCGGGGTATCAATCTTCATTTCCACAACGACTGGGAGAAGCTTGCAGTGCAGATCCGGGATCCTGGAATATGATTGACTGGAACCCGGACCGGTTTCCGGGATGACAGGATGCCGTCAGTGATAAGCGAAACCTGCGGTTTCTGCAGGGATACGAAACCCAGGCGACACCATAAAAGAGAAGACGGGTATGGAGGTTATGCTGGTCGAGCGGGACATGGCATTAGGAAATTGAGGGAAATCACTCGGCATGTCGTGATCAGCATGTCTGGCTCCCGGTGAAAGCAGGTCGGGGCAACAAAAAGTGAACTCAGAAAAGATCCAGAATGGTTTGGATAAGCGTGCCACTGTTTATCATCACCTGCCGGATTCCGGATTCTGGAATATTATCCCAATGAATACCGGCTGCAACGACCACTTTTTTATCCAGTTTTTTAGACAGTGTTTCGGATACTTTTTTGACCAGATCATCCTCCTTGTGGCCGATGTAGGTATAAACCGATGATGTCGCACTCAGCTCGGCAGCATCTTTCAGACTGGGACGGGACTGGGCCATGGCTACAGCCCCGATATGGGGGGTATCGCCTCCCCAGATCACGACCAGAAGATCATCCCCCAGCAGGAGGACCCGGGCTTCCAGATCATAGGACCCACTGTCGGTTGCCAGCCGGAATTCTGACACCGGTTCCATCCGGTTCGGTTTCATGATTCTCCCCAGCGACGGAACAGGTTGTGATCTATTCCGAAACAATCCAGCGTTTTCCCGACGGTCTGGTCGACGATGTCCTGGATGGTTTCCGGTTGATGGTAAAAAGCGGGAACAGGGGGCAGGATGACAGCACCCAGTTCGGCTGCTGCCAGCATCAACTTTAAATGCCCTAGATGCAGGGGGGTTTCCCTGACTACGAGTACCAGCTTTCGTTGTTCCTTCAGGGTGACATCCGCACTTCTTGTCAGGAGGTTATCATTGTACGAATGGACAATCCCGGAAAGGGTTTTCACGGTGCAGGGAATGACAATCATGCCCGCTGTCAGGAAGGAACCGCTGGCCGGGGCAGCCGCCTGGTTTTCATTGGCATGAACAATATCAGCCAGGGCTTCCACTGTTTTCAGCGCATAGGTCGTTTCAAGACCGATATTCTGTTTTGCCGCTTCTGTCAGGATAAGATGGGTTTCATACGCCGTATCCCTGAGCACACTCAGCAGCCTGATACCATAAATGACGCCACTGGCGCCGGATATACCGACAACTATTCTTTTTTTCATGATGAGATCATCGTCAACCAGGGTTATTGAGAGCGACCTGCTTATCCCTGCCGCCAATACAGGAGTCGGTAACGGATTGAAAGCGACTGCGGTTTTCCGGCTTTTGACGGCGGAAGTACGGTCACAGCTCGACCGCTCAACCATAACAAAAATGAACCGATATGTCACACAGGTCATTGAAACCACCCTGCCATTAAAAGAAGCATCGCACCTATTCACCGTTTTTTCTGAGTCGGCGGGGCCGGGATCCTATTTGATTGAACCACTCCCCTCGGGGGTGAGAAGGGAGGGTTGACACAGCCGATGAGGGGGAGAATCGCCGCAACGAACGGAATCCGTCCCAGGAGCTGTTGGAAAAAGTCCTGTTTTCCATAGTTTTATATCATATTCCCCTTGACTCAGGAAATGGCGTGAATCCTTCCAAAACCATTTTGAATCATTCACATCGAGAAAATCCCGCGGTCAGGGAGAGCGGATGCAATTCGATTCATTTTGACTGTTTATCGAAAATAAGAAATAATCAGCGATCAAACAAGACGAATTGCCCTTTCTGATAAAAATGGTCACTGAAGTCGGGAAAGGCTTACAATCCCCTTATCGATGCGTATCCAATGCAGACAATGATTAAACGTGGTTTGGACCGGTTGTCCAAAGGTGAATCCCTGGTCCTGGCAACTGTCATCTCCCATAAAGGGTCCACCCCCAGGGGGACCGGTACCCGCTTACTGATTCTGGAGAACGGGACGACTGTCGGGACGATTGGTGGCGGACTGGTTGAACTCAAGGTGATTGAAACCGCGTTGGCGTTGTTTCAATCGAAAAAATCCACAATTTTCGACTATGACATGTCCGCATCCCACCTGAAAGCGGATTCGATGATCTGTGGCGGGGCTATGTCGGTCCTGATTGAATTCATGCAACCCGATGACCGGACCCTGGAACTGTTCAGGTCCCTGCAGCAGTGCTTCAATATGCGCCAGGAGGCTTTGTTGATCATCAACCTGGATGAGTTGAAGCAGGGACAGGGACAGACGTCCCATGCCCTGGTGGCAGACGGCAGAACGGTCTTTTCCTTCCTGCCGAAACCGTTGCCCGTGCCGCTCCTGACAGCCGAAATGAAATCGGCACTGCAAGCCGGGAAAGCAATGATCGGAAGCATCGGGGAGATGGTGTGCTGGATCGAGGCCCTGCAGTTTCCCAAAAAACTCACCCTCTTCGGTGCCGGACATGTAGCCCGACCCACTGCGGAATTAGGGGCCCGGACCGGTTTTCAGACAACTGTGGTGGATGACAGGGGGTCGATCCTGTCCCATGATTATTTCTCCAATCAGATCAATTTGATCCAGATCGATACATTTGAGAAATGCCAGGAGGCCGTTAAAATCGATCAGGACAGCTTTGTGGTGATCCTGACCCGGGGACACAAATCCGATAAAACCGTTCTGGCGCAAGTTCTGAAAACCGATGCGGCCTATATTGGCATGATTGGAAGTCGGAAAAAGCGAAACACCATCTATCAGCTGCTTCTGGAGGAAGGATTCTCGCAGCAGGATCTCGACCGGGTCCATTGTCCCGTCGGAATCGATATCGGTGCAGAGACCCCCGAAGAGATCGCTGTCAGCATCATGGCGGAGCTGATCCAGGAGCGGGCCCACCTGTCATAATCCGTTGCAGGGGCTGCCGGTTTTATGTTTTTTATATTTCCCCACCCCTTGTCTATCCTCCGGGCAGGACGTCCATCCAAAGCTCACTATAACTCTTTTCCAGCCACACTCCCCCTCCTGTTTTTGACCTCTGAAAACCCCGTCCCCAAACCGTTCAGGTCGCAGTTCCGGAAAACAGGTCTTCTGAGATCCTGGGCGCAGTGATGAATGGATTCAGGGAGGGGGTTCTGCTGCCTGGAGTCCGGTCTGTCACTGATGGTTAATCAGTAGGGATCGAAAAACAGACCAGAAAACACTTGACAGAATTTTTATTCCCAACATATTCTCAAAATGCGCAAATTGATTCTCATATTTCGATAAAAATCAAGAAAAACGGACACGGCAATTGCAGCATTCCGGATCCGTTGGATTTTTTCGGTTTGGTCCGGTCCGGACGTCAGACCGGATCGACAACAGAGAGGTCGCCCTGATTTTTTGGTCTTCTGGGACGGGTGGTCGAGAGTCCCTGAACGATATCCAAACCGGTTTTTGGCATGCAGCCAGTGTCAGGAGAAATAAGCATGAAGAATACATTCACCGTTGTCGGGAAAAGACATCCAAAAATTGAGGCTGTTGATAAAGTCACCGGTCAACTCAAATACTGCGGAGACATGCAGTTTCCAAAGACACTGCATGTCAGAATTCTGCGCAGTCCCCATGCCCATGCCAATATTCTATCAATCGATACCAGCAGGGCACTTCAACTGAAAGGGGTTGAGACTGTGATTACCCACGCGGATGTCCCAAAGATTCCGACCATGCATCAATTTCTGCACCTGCCAACGGTCATGTATTTTGACAGTTTTCTCCTGGAGAGCAAGGTCCGGCATTTCGGTGACCGGGTGGCGGCAGTTGCTGCTGAAACCCCCGAAATTGCTGAAGAGGCGCTGGAACTGATCGACGTGATCTATGAACCGCTGCCGGCCGTGATGGATCTGACCGACAGTATGTCGCCAGCTTCCCCGGCGATCCACACCAATGCGTGGCGCGGCGAAAACCCCATTGAGGTCAGTCACAATATTGTCGATCAGGCCGAAGAAAACTTTGGGAATGTGGAGCAGGGGTTTGCAGAGGCGGATCTGATTGTTGAAAACACCTATAAAACATCCAGACCCAATCCAGCGCCTCTGGAGAGAACGGTTGTCACCTGTGTCCCTCGAAGCAACGGACGTCTGGATGTATACGGTACCACCCAGAGTATCCATGCCATGCGCAAGAATATCGCCGCTTCGCTGGGTATCCCCCTGCACAAGGTCAATTGTCACTGGAATTACCTGGGTGGTGCTTTCGGTGCTCATATCCATACCGGCTGGATCGAGCCGATCTGTGCCTTTCTGGCGCTCAAAACCGGCAGACCGGTGCGGGGTGAGAAATCACGGGAAGAGATGTTTCTGGCATATGGCCGCCATCCCATGCAGATTCGCCTGAAAACCGGTGTTAAAAAAGACGGAACATTTACGGCCATTGAAGTCGATATCATTGATGACACGGGGGCCTACGCCTTCAGCGGGGGCTCAAAAATGAAACTGACCGCCGGTTTCTGTCTTTCCATGTATAACTGCGCCAATCAGCGGATCAAAGGCAAAACCGTTTACACCAACACCCCATCCCTGTGTGCCATGCGGGGTGCCGGCAATCCCCAGGCCCATTGGGCTGTCGAATCCCAGATAGACATTATTGCTGACAGGTTGGGGCTGGACCCGCTGGAGCTGCGTCTGAAAAACCATATTCGTGAAGGGCAGACATTCTACGGACAGAGTACGGATGTCGTCTGTGATATCATCAGCTGTGGCACTGAAGAGGTGGTTAACAAAGGGGCAGCGGCCATCGGCTGGTCAACCCGCAGCCATACCGATACGGACATCCCCTATATCAAACGGGGTATCGGCATGGCCCGGGGGTTTCACACCTCTGGTGCAGGATCGTCCAAACCGTCCAAGTATATCCTGGATTATGCCGGTGCCATCATCAAGATGACTGAAGACGGTACCGCAGTGCTGATGAATGCTTCGGCCGATGCCGGCGGTGGCAACCGCAGCGGTTATGTGGCCATGGTCGCTGAAGAACTGGGGCTGGGATACGAAGATGTCATTCTGGCTGACGGGGATACCAACACCACCCTTTTTGATGTACCGACCCATGCCAGCCGGGGTAACTACGGAACAGGACTCGCTGTTCTGCAAGCCGCCAAAAACCTTAAGCAGCGATTGTTACAATGGGCGTCATTGATTCTGGAGGTCCCCGTTGACAACCTGGCGGCAGAAGCAGGAAAGATTTTTGCCACGGATCGTGAAGATAAACACATCAGCATCCGGGAACTTGTCGAAATCGCACAGATGAGAAGCTGGGGCAGTGCCGTCGGGGAAGCATCGGTGAGACCGGAGGCATGCCCCCCCCATTTTATTGCCTGTTTTGTGGAGGTCCATGTCGATACCCGCACCGGGATTGTCAGGGTTGTCAATACGGTCAGTGGCGCCGATGTGGGGACCCCCATCAACCTCAACAACGTTGAAGGTCAGATGACCGGCGGGATGCATATGGGGCTCGGATATGCGCTGCTTGAAGAGACCTATTTCGATCCCCGGCAGGGTCATCTCCTGAATCCGGGTTTCCTTGACTATAAAATGCTGACATTTGCCGACATGCCGCCGGTCACCACCATTATCGCCGATGTCATTGAACCCACCGGTCCCTTTGGCGCCAAAGGGGTCGGTGAAGGCGTCACCAACCCGGTCGCACCGGCTGTGGCCAATGCGATCTTCAATGCCGTCGGGATTCGGCTGACAGATCTGCCCATGACACCTGAAAAGATATTGAAAGCCATTCATGCAAAGGGCAATTAACCGCAACCCGTCATCCATCATCGAGGTAAGTAAAAATGAAACCTTTCCAATACCATGAACCTGAAAGCATTCCAGAGGCCTGCCGGCTGCTGACCGTTTATGGTGACAGGGCCCGACTCATGGCCGGTGGAACCGATCTGGTGATACAGATGAAACGCGGTCACCTGTCACCCGGGCATGTGATCAGCATTAAAAAAATAGAAGCCCTGCATGGGATTACGGAAACAGCAGAGGGTTTTACCATCGGGGCGGCTACCTCCCTGGCGGATGTGGCTAATCACGCGCGTCTCCAGGAGATTCTTCCCATGGTCTGCAGGGCGGCCCTGTCCGTCGGGTCCACCCAGGTGCGAAACCGGGCCAGTATTGGCGGTAATATCTGTAACGGAGCCCCATCCGCGGATATGGCGCCGGGCCTGCTGGCGCTCGGTGCACAGGTCGCGATTGCGGGGGTGGATGGCGACAGGATGATCCCCGTAGCCTCTTTTTTTACCGGCCCAGGTACCATCCTGCTCGGTAAAGGGGAGATCGTATCCCGGCTGTTCATCCCCCGGCCGTCAGAGAACCTGCGCATGGTTTACATCAAGCACGGTCCCCGGCAGTCCATGGATTGTGCGGTGGTTGGTGTGGCCATCTGTCTGTCGATCGATCCGGTTACCCGGTTGTGTCAGGATGTCAGGATTGCCCTGGGGGCGGTGGCACCTACACCGGTGAGAGCGGTTGCCACGGAAGCTCTTATTGCCGGTAAAAAACTGTCTGAACTGGATTTTAAGACCATTGAATCGCTGGTGCGCACCGAAGCATCACCCATATCGGATGTCCGGGCATCTGCGGCTTACCGGTCCGAAATGGTATCAACCTTAACCACACGCGCCATTGAGAACCTCAGGGGTGCTGCCAGGGAGTTATGATGATGGAAAAACAGATTGAATGTGTCATTAACGGCAGGACCGTTTCCTTGGTTGTTGAAACCCATTGGACCCTGTCTTTTATGATCCGCGAAAAACTGGGACTGACCGGTACCAAGGAGGCCTGCGGTGAAGGCGAATGCGGCAGCTGCACGGTGCTGGTGGATGGGGACGCCTTCAACAGCTGTCTCTATCTGGCCGCAGATGCGGATGGGAAAACCATCACGACTATTGAAGGGCTGGCCGATGGGGATAAACTGCACCCCCTGCAGCAGGCCTTTGTGGACCGGGGCGCCATTCAGTGCGGGTTCTGTACGCCGGGTATGGTTCTGACGGCCAAAGCAATGCTGGATAAAAGCCCGGACCTCTCCGCCGAGGCGGTTCGCTACCACATGGCCGGAAATCTGTGCCGTTGCACCGGTTATGATAAAATATTCGAAGCCATCACAGAAGCCAGGGATCAAATGAAAAAAGGTGATCAAACCACCTGTTGAATCCCCATTCATGCCACCGACCGGGTGTCAAGGCTCAGTGGCAACACCGCTCAAAGGGATGACCCAATGGACCAGAGTTTACGCATCATACTGGATCGTTTTGAAAAAAATGGAGATCTCCACCATGTCGATGTTCCCGTTGATCCGGTCTATGAACTGGGTGCGGTGCTGCTTCACAAGGGGCACGAACCGGGCCTGGTGTTTCGAAATGTCCTGAACCACACGATCCCGGTGGTGGGGAATCTGTTCAACACCTATTCCAGGATTGCCCTGGGACTGGGTGTCGACATCGATCACCTGCAATCGGCCTGTATCAATGCAATTGAAAACGGCATTCCACCGGAAATGGTTGCTGAAGGCCCGGTTCAGCAGGTTATTCACGAGGCACCCCTGGATATTCCGGCACTTCTGCCGGTGCCCACCTGGTTTGAACAGGAACAGGGGCCTTATATTACGGCCGGTGTGATCATCGCCAAGGATATTGAAACGGGTAAGCGCAACGTTTCCATCGCCCGACTGCGGGTTGAGGGCGGCAACATCCTGCTCGCCGGCATAGCGCCGACCCATCATCTGCATGTGCTGATGCAAAAGGCACAGGCGCAGAACCGGCATCAGGAGATTGCGGTGGTCATCGGCAACCATACCGCCGTGTTGATTGCTTCCCAGATGTATGTGGATCTCGGTCACGATGAATACGACATCGCCGGCCGCCTGCTCGGGGAACCCCTGAGACTGGTGAAATGCAAAAACATTGATCTCGAAGTGCCGGCGGAGGCTGAAATTGTGCTGGAGGGGACGCTGCATGCGGATGAACGGGTTGAGGAAGGACCAGTGTCCGAATTCCATGGATTTTATGAGCACTACGGCCCGGGCAACAGGGTCCATATCCAGACCATTACCCACCGTCGCGATCCCATTTACCAGGCCATCCTGCCCGGTTATGCCCCGGAACACCTCCTGCTGGGAGGTACATCCATCGGGGCGACAACCTGCCTGGCCCTGCAGAAAAAAATCCCGAGCGTGAAACACGTCCTGATCACGGAGGGCGGCATGGGCCGCGTGCATGCGATTATCAGCATGCACCAGCCGAAAGCAGGTGAAGGCAAGCGGGCGATCATGCTGGCCATGGCACATACCAACCTGCTCAAACTGGTAATCGTGGTGGATGACGACATCGATCCCAACGACTGGACCCAGGTGGAGTGGGCCATGGCGGCCCGCATGCGCGCCGAGGAAGACATCATGATCATCCCGGGGGTCAAGGCGGACCGTTGCGATCCCCAGGAAAAAGACTTGATGGTGACAAAGGTCGGCATTGTGGCCACAAGGCGGCCAGACCATGCGACTGAACCCGGAAAATTTGTTCCTGCCCGGGCACCGGAGCACGTTCTCAGGAAGGTCAGGGAAAACCTGAGTCAGTATTGATTGCCTTGTTGAAAAAGAAACCCGGACTGTTTCAGAAGTCTGCTATTCCAGAGAAAACAGGATGGGTGCCGATTTTAATTGTGTACACATCCGGATGCCGAATCGGCGTCCGGCATGACGCGGTATGATCGCTCCGGGTAAACCCGTCTGAGCGCAGCAATACCCGATAGATCGCTTAGCAGGAGATAAGCATGCGTTTAAATTTTGATCCGAATCGCTGCTACAGCTGTAAAAGCTGTCAGCTGATCTGCTCGTTTCACCATACCGGGGCCTTCTGGCCGGCGAAAAGCAGTATTGATGTCTACCGGAATCAACAAAACGGGTATGTGAAATGGTCCGTGGACAATACCTGCGACGACTGTGTAAACGAAATCGAAACGCTGTGCGTTAAAAACTGTGTCTATGGCGCATTGACGTCCGGAGTGAGAACAGTGGCACAAGACCGGGAGGAAAAATCATGACTGAGACCCATTCACAAAAAAACTGTCTGGCAGGAAAAATACTGCGGGTGGATTTGACCACGCAAAAAACATGGACCGAGGATACGCTGCCGTATGCGTTGAAATCCCTGGGAGGAAGGGGCATCAACTCAATGATCATGGTCAATGAAATCCCGCCTGGTACCCGTTGGGATGACCCGGAAAACCTGGTCTGCGTCGGCGCAGGCCTGCTCAGCGGGACGATAGCGCCGGGGGCCTGCAGGGTCGATATCTCGACGATCAACGTCTTTTCCGGTGGCAAGGGATCGGCCAATGTGGGCGGATTTTTCGGTCCCGAGATGAAATATGCCGGTTATGACACTATCATCATCTCCGGCAAATCCCCCAAACCGGTCTATCTCTATATTCGGGATGCGGTCGTTGAAATCCGGGACGCTGCCGGTCTCTGGGGGTTAACCACCTTTCAGGCCGAAGACTGGCTGCGGGAGACCATCGGCGATCCCCAGATCAAAACAGCCTTGATCGGACCCTCCGGTGAAAACCGGGTCAGGGGATCTGCGGTGATCGTAGATGCATCCAGGGCGGCCGGGGGATCCGGTGTCGGCTGCGTGATGGGGGATAAAAAACTGAAAGCCATTGCGGTGCGGGGAACCGGGAAAATTGATGTGGCAGATCCCGTTCGGTTCATGGCGGCCATTGCCCAATGCGCCAGACAGTGCGCCCAGGAACCGAACGTGGTCCCCATGCGCAAGTCCCTGACCAATTTCTACTCCAATCCCGATTTTGAAGGCTGGGACCGAATCATGGTGGTGCGGAACGGACAGGACGAATTCTGGGACAGGGATAAACGGATAGAACTCATGAACCAGGAGACGGGCGCCCCCAGCATGCGCAAGGGCATGCGCGCCTGCTATGTCTGCCCCACCGGCTGTTCGTCATACATGGAAATTGACAGGGGCCGCTATCAAGGGACCCGGGGAGAGGGATTCTGGGTGAATACGATCATGGGGCATGCTGCCCGGTTTGATATCTCGGATCCGGAAGCCGTGGTGCATGCCTGGATTCTCACCAACGAGCTGGGACTGGACACCGATTATGTCTCCGCCGGGCTGGCCTGGGTGTTTGAATGTTTTGAAAAGGGGTTGATTACCAAAGCGGATACCGATGGCCTGGAGCTGAGCTGGGGCGACGGGGATGCCCTGGTCGAGATGATCAAGAAACTGGCCTATCGGCAGGGGATCGGTGATCTGCTGGCGGATGGGGTCCTGGAAGCCGCCCGGAAAATTGGCGGTGAGGCGGAATACCTGCTGGTGCACATGAAGGGCCAGCCCTCCATCGAACCATTCCGCGTGCCCAAGGGGTGGGGCCTGGCAGTTGCCACGTCGCCCATCGGCGGACGCCATCTGAGGGGATCGACCCAGGGTAGTCAACGATTCGGACCCCGGCCCCGGCCCGGGAAGTTCGGTGCCACGGAATATGATGACCAGGCAGAGGGGGTATACTGGCAGGCCCGGACCAAGGAACTGGAGGACAACCTGGGAATCTGCAATTATGTCGGCACCTGGTCCGGCGGCAACTACCTGACCCCTGCCAATTTTGCCGAACTGGTCAGTTCTGCTGCCGGTTTTGATGTGACCGAACATGATCTGATGGATCAGTATGCCTGTGTCGGGCGAAACTTGGAAAAGGCCTTTAATACACTGCTCACCGATCTGGGTCGCAAAGACGATCTGCCCCCGGAACGTTTCAGAAAGGAGCAGGTCCGGTCCGGCCCCAATAAGGGTTTTATCGCCGATGAAGACCAGTACAACCGAATGCTGAGCGAATTCTATCAACTCTGGGGCTGGGATCGGGAGACCGGTCTGCAGACCCGCAGTTGCCTGGAACGGCTGGGTCTGAATGACGTTGCCGACAAACTTGCGGCGCGGGGCAGACTGATCGATCAATGAAGGGGTGGTTATCCCAAGTGCACGGTATTTTCAGAGGCGGGGGCACACACCCCGCAAGCGAAGCAACATGAAAAAAAAGACATTCTCTTCCCTGGAAAAAACGATTGATATTCTTGATCTCTTTGATCTGGAGAGCCGGGAGTTCTCCGCCCTGGAGATTGCCCAGGCCCTGGATCTGCCGTTGAGCTCGGTCTATAAATATATCGATTTTCTGGTCAGCCGGCAGCTGCTGCGGCACAAGCCCAATTCCAAGATGCTGGGGCTGGGCCTGATGATTCTCAGGCTGAGTTACGTGCTGGAAAAGGATTATGACCTGGTTGATCTGGCCAGGCCCTATCTGGAATCCTTGTGTCAGGAAACCGGAGAAACCGCTTTCCTGACGATCATTGTCGGTACCGAGGCGATCTGCGTGGAAAGGGTGGAGCCGCAGCGGCTGATCAAGCTGGGGCTGGATCAGGGCAGACAGTTGCCCCTGCACTCCGGCTCATCCTCCAAGGTGTTACTTGCCTTCCAGGAAAGCGATTTTATTGAGTCCTATCTGGCAGAACAGCCACTGACCCGGCTGACGGACATGACGATTACCGATCCGGACAGGCTGCGTGCGGACCTGGAACAGATCCGGAAACAGGGTTATGCCTTCAGCGATTCAGAAGTCGATGCCGGTGCCAGGGCCGTGTCGGTGCCGCTGCTGGATCAGAAAGGAAACGCGATTGCCGGATTGACCGTGGCCGGCCCGAGTGAGCGGATTGGTGATCAGCAGTCCATACGGTTTTACGAACTGCTGAAAACCACTGCGGATGAGATCTCCCATGGCCTTGGCTATGATATTAAGAAAAAGACCCGGAAACAGGACCCGGGCTCGGAGCAAACGAAGAATGAAAACGTTGGAGGAGTTTGATCTCTGCCGGAGATGAAATTCTGAGGAGAGCGGAAAACCTGCTGTTGTCTGGTTCAGGGCAGGTAGCGAAAAAACCGGCACAAAGGATTGCAGGCCAGAACAGACTGAGCGCTTCAGTGGTTTTGAAACGGACGGCAATCTTGATTTTTTAACTTTTGTGATTCAACGAAACCGTTTTTGCCAAATCAACCAAAGGAGAACAGGATGAAGAAGTTATTTGCACTGGGCATTGTTGCCCTGTCAGTTGTCTGGTCATTGCAGGTCATTGCGGCCCAGCCGGTGACATTGAAACTGGCCAGTTTTGTCTCACCCAAAAGCATCACCAATTCTGCAACCATCCCGGCGTTTATCAAAGCGGTTGAAGCAGCATCTGAGGGGACGTTGAAAATTGAACACTATCCGGGCGGTACTCTGGGATCAAGTCCCAAATCCCAGTTGAAACTGGTCGAGGATGGTGTGGTCGATATTGCAGAAGTGGTTGCTGCCTACACCCCCGGGCGATTTCCCGAGCTGGCGCTGTTTGAACTGCCGTTTGAATTCAGCAGTTCCGAAGAGGCCGGGCTGACCGCATGGATCATGTATGAAAAAGGTCTGATGCCCAGCATGAGCAATCTGGAAATGATCGGTATTGCACAGGTGGGTCCCTACACGATCCACACCCGCATGGATATTTCCTCCCCGGCCAAACTGAAAGGATTGAAGTTGCGCGCCGGTGGACCGATCCAGGGAAAAATCATTGAGGAACTCGGTGCGGTCCCCATCGGTGGGATCGGGGCGACCAAAATCGCAGAGGCCATATCCCGTCGCGTGCTGGATGGATGCCTGATGGATGACGGCAATCTCTTCAACTTCCGGATTGCCGATGCAACCAAATACCATGTGTTGAACGTCCAACTGGGAAATGTCGCTGTGTTCTTCCCGATGAACAAGGCGAAATACGACAGCCTTCCACCGAAAGCCAAGGCAGCCCTGGATCAGTACCGGGGAGAGTGGTTTACCCGTCTGCTGAACCGAAACCTGGACGGACAGATTATCAAAGGTATCGAGACAATCCGCAAAGACAGCAAACATACTGTCAGCGAATGGTCAGCCGCTGAAGTGGCACAGGTTAAAGCCAGCATGGCCTCTATCAAAAACGAATGGGATGTGACCGACGCAAAAGGGGTCAATCTCTATCAGGAAATGCTGAAGGCCAGGACTGCTGTCCAGGCTAAAATGAAATAGGTGCTATGGAAAAATACGTCAAGAAAATCAGTGAGTATATTGCATTCATCGGTCTGGGAGGCCTGATTGCCCTCTCACTGGTGATCCTCGTCGATATTGTCGGGCGGGAACTCCTGGGAATGCCCATTCCCGGTTTCAGTGACATCACCGGCCAGCTGATCATTATTGCGGCGGCAGGTTGTTTTCCGGCCTCATTTGCGGACCGCAGCCATATCTGTGTCCGTTTTGTGGGGCAAATCACCCACTGGCGGGTGCGGGAAGCCCTGGATCTGCTGGGAAGTGTTGCCACCTTCATCATTCTGGGAATCATTGCCTTCCAACTGCGCCAGTATGCGAGCGATGTCTGGACCAACAATGAGACAACCTGGCTCATCGGAATCCCGATCTGGCCGGTCTGGTGGCTGGTCACGGGATTGTTGACCGTTTCCTTTATTATTCAGGTGATTATGGCCCGATTGCAATTAAAACGGCTGTTTTCGCCGGTGAAACTGGCCGATCTGGATTCGATCGCCGATGTCAGCGAGACAACCCTATCGAATGAGGCGCGAAAAGACGTATGACCTCTATTGAAATTGGTTTGATCGGGCTGGCCTGCCTGATCTTTGCCATCTGCTGTCATATTCCGGTGGGTATTTCCATGGCCGTGGTCGGCGCGGGCGGTTATCTGGTGCTGACAGGAAACCTGTCCGGTATGTTCAGCCTGATGGGAACGGAGATGATCAGCACCCTTTCCAATCACGAGTTTTCTGTGATTATGACCTTTATTCTCATGGGCGGTATGGCGGGTGTGGCGCGCCTGTCATCGGATATCTACCGCCTGGCCAATGCCTGGATCGGGCATTGGAAGGGGGGCCTCTCCATTGCCACCATCCTGGGATGTGGCGGGTTTGGGGCCATTTCCGGTTCATCCATTGCCACCACCGCCACCATGGTCAAAATTGCCATGCCGGAAATGGAAAAACGGAATTACGCCCTGGAACTGTCGACGGGAACCCTGGCAGCCGGGGGAACCCTGGGTTCCATCGTACCGCCGTCCATTATCATGGTCCTGTATGCGGTCCAGGTGGAGGAGTTCATCGTCGATCTCTTTCTGGCCGCCATATTGCCGGCTATTCTATCCATTTTTCTTTTTGTGATCGCTGTCCGGGTTTATCTCCTGATATTTCCCGATAATGCCAAACGGGCAGAACGGAGCAGCTGGCGGGAACGGGCCGTGACGACCAAGAACAACTGGGCTTCCGTGTCCATTATCGTCATTGTGATGGGGGGAATCTACTCCGGTTTTATGACAGTGAATGAGGGCGCTTCTGTCGGGTTGATCCTGACCGTCTTTGCCGCCCTGGTCCGCCGTACGCTGACCCGGGAAAGCCTGAGCAGCACCATGCGTTCGGCTGTGGGCAGCATTGCCCTGCTCTATATCATCATGACCGGGGCGAACATCTTCACCTATTTTATGACGCTCTCCCATATGCCCTCGGCACTGGTCGACTGGGTGATCAGCCTGGGTCTCTCTCCGATCATGGTCATCTGGACCCTGGTGTTCATGTACATGGCACTGGGCGCGGTTTTTGATTCCATTGCGGGTATGCTCCTGACCCTGCCGTTCGTTTTCCCGCTGGTCACGGGGTTGGGTTACGATCCGGTCTGGTGGGGAATCGTCAATGTCATGGTGATTGAAATCGGCATGATTACGCCACCGGTCGGGATCAATGTTTTTGTCCTCAAGGGGTTGCGCAAGGATATCCCCCTGGGGACGATCTTCCGGGGAATAATCCCGTTTCTGATCGCCAACCTGGTCGCTTTGACCCTGGTGATCTCTTTTCCTGAAATCAGCCTCTGGCTGCCCAGGCTGCTTAAATAGTTTCCTCGTTTTCAAGTGTTTTCACGGTAGCGGTCACCCGAGGGGGCATCTTTAGTTGGCCCCATTTTTTGACAGACACTTATCACACTCAAGAAATGAAAGAATTCGATGTTGTAATCAAGGGCACCGTTGTCAAGCACGATGAGATCATCCAGGACGGTTTTGTTGCCATTGAGGGAGAAACCATTGCCCGGGTGGGTGCCGGCAGCCCGCCACCGGCGAAGCAGCTGGTGGATGAAATCGGTCTGGTAATACTGCCCGGTGGCATCGACGCCCAGGTCCACAGCCGAAGCCAGGCCGACAGGGAGGGTTTTATCTGGTCGACGCGCTCTGCAGCCAGTGGTGGCATCACAACGATCGTGGATATGCCCTATGATGCGGACAATCTCATCTGCAACGCCGACCGGTTCAATGCCAAAGTCGATGACGTCCGTAAAAATGCGCGGGTTGATGTGGCACTCTATGCCACGATTGATCCGGCAGAGGGGACCCGCCGCATCCGGGAACTGGTGGCAGCCGGCGCAGCCGGTTTCAAGTTTTCCACCTTCGGTACCGATCCCAGACGATTCCCCCGAATCCCCAACTATCTCCTGTTCCAGTGCTTTCAGGAGATCGCACCCTTTGATGTGGTGGCGGGAGTCCATAATGAAAACGAGGAGGCCGTCAACCACTACGTCGAGGCGGTCAACAGATCTGATGTGTCCGACTGGCGGGCCCATGCCATGAGTCGTCCGAAAATAACGGAAACCCTGGCCATGGTCGAGATCTACGAACTGGCAGCGGAGGCGGGCTGTCGCGGTCACGTGGTTCACTGTTCCGTGGGCCGGGGCTATGACATGTGCGCCGGTTACCGCAGTCTGGGAGCCGATACCACAATCGAAGCCTGCATTCACTACCTGACCTTGAATCACGAGGAGCATGCCCCCGTACTCAAAGGGCTGTGCAAAATCAATCCGCCCATTCGTCCCAAAGCGGAGGTTGAGGCGATCTGGCGCCACCTGGAAAAAGGTAATGTCACCGTGGTTTCCACCGATCATGTCAGCTGGTCCCTGGATCGCAAGACTGATCCCGAGATGCTGAAAAACGCATCGGGTGCGCCGGGTTTGGAAGCGCTGTATCCCCTGCTGTTGACCGGCTGTCATCACCGCGGTCTGTCCCTGCATCACGCAGCCCGCGTTCTGGCGTACAATCCCGCCCGTCTGTTCAACCTCCAGGATCGGAAAGGATCGCTGGAAGTCGGCAGGGATGCAGATATTGCTGTGTTCAGACAGACCCCCGATGTTTACGACCCCCGGGCCAGCGGCAACAATATTTCGGACTGGAGCCCCTATGAAGGGATGACCCTGGATTTCAAGCTCTCGAAGACCTTTCTCAGGGGAACCCTGGTCTGTGATCAGGGAACGGTACTTGCCAAACCGGGTACCGGGCGGTTTTTGAAACCATCCACACCACCAAAAGCATGAAAGTCAACGCCGATCGATTATGGGACATGCACCTGCAGGTGGCAGCCCTGACAGATCCAGCATCTCCCTTCACCCGGAGATCCTTCACGCCACAGTATCGGGAAATGCGAACCTGGCTGCGGGAGACCCTTATCGGGCTTGGATTGCCGGTGACGGTCGATGCGGCAGGCAACCTGCTCGGGACCTATCCGGGCACCGGGGACAGGTATATTGCGGTCGGTTCCCATACCGATACTGTTCCCTGTGGTGGCCGGTTTGATGGGGTCAGCGGTGTGCTGGCGTTTGTGGAAGCCTTTCGATGCATGCAGGAAGCGGGATTCAGTCCGGTCAAGAGTATCGTGGGAATCGATTTCCTGGCGGAAGAACCGTCTGAATTCCGGCTGTCCTGTATCGGCAGCCGCCTGGCAACCGGCAATTTCACCGATGAGATGATGAACCTTGAGCACCGGCAGACAAAAAAAAGCCTGAGGGACGCCCTGGCCGAATGGGGGGGGGATCCGACGAAGCTGTTCCCCGGCAGGTCCCTGTTCGCTGACGGGAAATTTGACGGGTTTCTGGAACTGCATATCGAACAGGGGCCCATCCTGGAAAGCAGGAATCTGGACGTCGGTCTGGTCGAGGGCATCTGCTCCGTTACCCGCTATGACTTCACGGTCTTGGGCAGGGCCGATCATGCCGGGAATACGCCCATGAATATGCGATCGGACGCGGTGGTCGCTTCCGCCAGGGTGATCGATGCGATTTCCCGTATCGCCGGGGACAATCTCTCGAAAGGACCCTATTTTACGGCTACCGTCGGCAAAGTTGATGTTTCCCCCAACGGCACCAATATCATCGCGGAGAAGGTGGATTTCAGCCTGGATATTCGCAGTCAGGACAATGCCCTGGTTGATGCCAGCCTGGAGGCGATTTTCAGGGTTGCAGAAGAGACCGCGGAACAGACCGGGACACAGATCAACACCACCAGAATCAGCCGCAGTCAACCGGCCATGAGTGACCCGGCCCTGCTGGCGGTTCTGGAAAAGGTCGCCGGGGAACTGGACCTGAGCCACACCCGTATGCTCAGCGGCGCCGGTCACGATGCCGCCTATGTCTCAAAAATCATGCCCATGGCCATGATTTTCATCCCCTGCAGGGATGGACGCAGCCATACTGCCTCGGAATTCAGCTCCCGGGAACAGCTTGAAAAAGGGGCCAACCTCCTGCTGCATTCCCTTGCAGCCCTGTCAGCCTGAGAAGGCTTAAGCTCAGACACCCCATCAGGAAACAGGCGGACCGGTATTTCTGCGCCCACATGGTCCTGAGGGTCAACGCATTGAAAGTTTGGTGATAATTCATTCTGGGAACCTTGATTAATTGAAAATTATCGAGTTTACCGCACCCAAGGGTTGATCTTTCATGAATCCGTTGATGCTTGCTGAGTTCCA
>JAHJRI010000255.1 GCA_018830885.1 bacterium
ACACAGCCTGCTGGGCTTCTTTGGGCATTAGATAGCCGACCACGTCGGCTGTACCCTTGGCCGCCCGCTATTGTCATTTACAGGGCGATTTACAGCGATTTGTGCACGAATACACCTGTGTTAACCGGATAGGCATGGATCGTTCTGGCCAGCGCGTCGAATCTATCCGTGGGTGCATTGTTTGCCGCCGGAATCCTGCCCGGTCTGCTGATCGGTCTGCTGTTGATGTTGATTGCCTATTTCATTGCGCGGATAAAGGGGCATGAAAAGGGAGAAGAACCCTTCAGCATCCGGGCACTGGCAGATGCGCTTCGTGGTTCATTTCTGGCGCTCTCGGTGCCGATTATCCTGGTTATCGGAATTTTCGGAGGATGGTTCAGTTCCGTTGAAGCGGGAGCGGTGACTGCCGTCGTTGCCCTGGTTCTTGGGATCTTCAGTTACCGGGATCTGGATCTTCGTTCCATAGGCAGCGCGCTCGTGCGCAGTGTTCGCCTCACGGCTCTGGTGTTTATCATTATAGCGGCCGCAGGCCCGTTCACATGGCTCTTAACCCGCCTGGGAGCGTTAGAACTGCTGGAAAGCTGGCTGCTGTCATTTGCGGGAAACCCGGTAAGCTTTTCCGTGGCGCTGCTGGCGGTGATCATTATTGCAGGGCTGTTCATGGATGCTTCCGCCAACGTAATTGTTCTGGGGCCGCTGCTTGTGCCTGCCTGTGTAACGGCCGGTTTTGCACCGGTCCAGGCGGCGCTGGTTGTTGTTGTCGGCTTCCTGCTGGGGACGGTTACACCGCCAGTTGGTGTCTGCTATTTTACGGCCGCTGCCATTTCCCATGCCAAGCTTGAGGAGGTTGCTTTTGCGCTGCTGCCTTTTCTGGCAGTGGAGTTTCTGGTTCTGCTGCTGATCCTTCTGGCAAGTCCTTTGACACTGGCTTTGCCAAACCTATTTGGGATGTTGTGAGATGAGTGCCTTCAAGACTATAAGATTGATGATTGATTTCATCCTGGAACGTCTTGTGCCGGCAATCTGCGCGATAATGCTGGCATTGATGGTCGGTTTCATTGTCTATACTGTCGTCATGCGCTCCCTGTCCTTCGACCCGCCATTCTGGGGAGATACGCTGACGTTGTTCGCCAATGTCTGGATGGTCATGCTTGCGTTTGCGCTGGCCGTGCGGCAGCGAAGCAATATTGCAATGGAAGCGCTCTACACGAGACTTCCCAGCAGTGTAACCAGATTTCTCACACGGCTCTGGACGATTCTGTTCAGCGCTGTCGGTTTGCTGTTGCTGGGACCGGGGTATGAAGTTGCTTCCCGGATCATGGGGTCCTACTGGGAACTTGGCAGTCTGCCCAAATCGTACCCGATGATGATTCTGCCCGTTACCGGCGTACTTGTTCTGATGGCCGCCATTGTAACGGTAATTGAGTCCTTTAAACAAAGCGATTCGGACGGAAGGCTGGGCGACCAGGGGAAAAAATGATCGAACCATAATGCCAGCCACTCGCCTGGTTCCTGCACAGACTTGTGATTATGAAAAACCCTGTTCCTGCAGACATCCAGGCCCCCTGTTGATCCTTCCAGCTTTGCAGTACTGAAAGCCTCAGTGCTGCAAGCCCTGATATTCCTTCGGTTTTCTAGATTCGATAGATTCTCTCAGCCGTTCCGCGAAAGAGCGAATGCCTTTCGCTCTCGCTCAGATCCGAAGTGATGTCTGCGTATGAATTCCAGATTCTCCCGTAAGTGGCCATCAGCCGGTCCACCGGGAAGTTGGAACCAAACATCGAGCGTTCCGGTCCAAAGCATTCAATACAGTGTCTGACGAAGGGGCGGATTGAATCCGTTGTCCAGGTGTTATCCACCATGCCGAATCCGCTGATTTTAACCGTTATGTTTGGAACGGTTGCCAGTTCGGTTATTGCCCGCCGCCAGCCTTCAAGATTATCGGGGTCGCGCTGGACCGGCATACCGGCATGGTCCAGCACAACAGGGATTTCCGGATGACGCCGGGCCAGTTCAGCAAGACCCGCGCCCTGGTGATGGTAAATCTGGGCATCAAAAACCAGACCAAATCGGGCAAGCTTTGCAAATCCGTTCCGCCAGTTCCCGTCTTCAAGAAAATCGCGGGGGGCCCGATTCAGTCGGGGATCCGGATGCCGGTTCAACACCTGGCGCACCCCGCGAACCCGGGAAAAACGTGTATGGCCTTCAAGCACTGTCAAGAGGTTTGGGGCCGACAAGTCCGCAAAACCGACAATTGCTGAAGGCAAACTGCACGATTGCGGTTCGCCGGCAATTTCATCAAGCCATCTGGTTTCGCCAATCGGATCGGCTGGATCGAAATTCGCCTGGACATGAACGGATTTCATTAGCGTTACCCCTGCTTCAGCTGCGTCAGCAATCAAATCTGCAGGGCGGTAGGAGCGCATGAGATCGGACATATCTCCCCAGCCGCGATCGTGGTCGGCCTCTTTCAGCCAGGGGTAGAAATTGCGTTCGATATCCCAGAGATGATGATGCACATCGACGATTTCCATAATTATTCCGTCTAATCGATTTAAAGGGCTCCCGCAGATTCCAGTTCGTTGATGAGCTCTGTCTGTCCCTGCTCTTCAAGGATGCGGCGGGCGAGTTTCGGATCATAGGTCCCCTTCACAGATACCCACGCATCACGGGCTCCCTGCTGCCACTCTGCCCTTTCGGTCTTGTTGGGAACGTAAACCGCTATTTTGCCTTTCATGGCATTGATCAGCAGTTTCTGCCATGCGAAATCAATGGCAAAAGCTTCACGCTGCATGTCCTGACCGGCACGGTCGATGGCCTTGCGTGCCCAGTCCGGCAGGGAGTCATAGCGTTTTTTGGACATCAGGACCGGATGTGCAACATAGGCACTGTTGACCTCGGTAATATTCGAGACGACCTCGAAAAACTTGAATGCCGAGGTGATAATGTCCTGCACATACATCCCCTGAACCACGCCGGATTGAAGCCCCTCATAAAGAGACGCCCAGGCATAGGGTACCGGTATTGCCCCCCAGGACCTGATGAGATTGAATTCAGTCGGGCTTTTGGTGACTCGAATTTTAAGTCCCTTCAGATCCGATGGAACCCGCACTTCACGCTTGCTGTTGACGACATTGCGGAAGCCTCCCACCGGGACCAGTGCAATCAGATGCATGCCCATCTCGCGCTCAACACGCCGGGAAAGCTCAGCGGCCAGCCAGCTGTTGATGATTTTGTTCGCTTCTTCCTGCCCCTGGAACAGGTATGGCAAGTCAATGATGTTGAAGGTTGTACCAAAGGCCCCTACATTCGAGCTGGATGAAGTCGCAATATCTATCTGCCCGAGCCCGAGCTGCTCGATACAGGCTGCTTCACTGCAGAGCGACCCCCGGTAATGAACCACCAGATCGATGCGCCCGCCGGCATACTCCTCGAGTTTTGGCTCAAATACCTTTTTAATGACTGCTCCCAGCGACCAGATCTCCGGGGCAATCGTACCGAGACGCAGTGTAATCTCCGGGTCCGCCGCAAATGCTCCCGGGGAAATTGATGTCATTCCGATACACAGAGCTGCGCCAATGAGGATTCTTCGGATCTTGCTTTGAAATTTCATGATCTTTCCTCCTTCGATGAACGATCTTTCATTATAAAAAACATTGTCTCCATTGCCTGTAAATCACTTCCTGACTCGAAACTGGGAATGATCCGATCAATGCGACAATGGTAAACCGTAGCGACAAACACAAGGATTGCGGCAACCGGCAGAAATATCTGATTGGTTACGCTCAGGCAAACTGCCAACTTACCGGTATGAGCCCATGATTCCAGTCGTAACTCAGCTCCCCCGGGCCCGGCTTCAACAGGCCAACAGCTCCTGCAACAACAATAAACCAACTCGAAGCTTCGTTGTCCTGATGGGAGAATATCGATCAAACAACCTCAATTAAAAACCAGTGATTGAAGATTTTATAATTGTTTATTTTAAGATTGTCAACAAAAAAAGACCGGATGGCAATTAAGATCCTTCAGTGGTCACACTGATTGAATGATCCGCCTTCATGAACTGTCATTGAAATTTCAATAGTCGGAACAGCTACCGGGTACCGGGGGTCAGTCATAAACCAGACGGTCGATGCAGGGCAGGGGGAATTTCGCAGGAGCCACAGGGAATAAGGGATCAAACGCCTTATTTTGGGGAAGGGGTCTGTTGCGGCAGGCTATGCGGCACCATTTACCCCGGTAGTTGCCGGCCCGGTTTGCTGCACCCGTTTCAGAGTCTGACGCGCAGGTGCTGAATAACAGATACGAATGGCTGGCGTTGCAGGGCGGAAGTGGTCGCATGCCGCCGGTTGCTTTCCAAAACCGCAGATCATAAGCTTTCAAAGCGTCGAAGGAAATCAAACGGGGCGTGTCGTATCAGGCAATGTTGACAAGCTGATCCGAGTGGACTTTCAGCGACATACCATCGGTCAGCGGAAATCCTGAAGCGCTTGAAAGCGTCTGGTTCTTTCCGCCAGGGCTATTTAAAAAATGGCTATTTCAGGTACAACAGGGCCGCCTGCCCGGTTTTTTCGACAATTGCGCGGGATGCCTTTTCAACTTCATCCAGGCGACGGTTTTTAACCAGTTCGATGATATTGGCCCAGGCATCACATGATTCCAGTCTCCGCTCTTTGCTTTCCAGGCTCATTCTGGCGTACCGGTAGGCTTCCCGCGCCGTGGAATTGATCATTTCGAAAAGGCGGGGCAATCCTGCGTATTTTGCCGTATACAGGCTGAGGGCATAACTCCAGCGTACATACGTGTCCGGATCGGTATCCTCGCCTGCGATTTTGATCAGGTATCGTGCTGCTTTTTCGAATTCGCCAAGCATATTTTTTTCCGCTTTCTGCGCAAAAAGGCGAGAAGCTAGACCCACAAGGGACGCCCGTATTATAAAAATCTCTTCCACCTCTTCGGAACTCAGTTGAGTGACCCTCGCACCGCGGCGGGGCTCGATAATCACCAGTCTTTCCGTGGCAAGCAGCATCAGGGCTTCCCGAACAGGTCCCCGGCTGACATGAAATGCTTCTGACAGTAACTGTTCCGGTATTCGCTGCCCCGGTGAATATTCTCCCTGAAGAATTTTTTCGCCCACTGTTCCGGCAATCTGTTCGGCAAGGGATAGGGGCTGCGGCATTACGGATTTTGACCATCCAAAGATCTCGTTCCCCTGCCACGGTTTGATAAAGAACGAAGAAACATCCTGAATGCTGCTGTCGTTAATTGTTTCCGTCATCTTTTTTATATTTCTCCCTGAAAACCATGTTGTTTCAACTCCGTATCATTCTCCTGGGATCCTGCTCCCGGAATACGCGGATCTTTACGCCGATGTATCGCCGGCTCAAGCGGATTGCAGTTATCCAGGTTTACGTTTTTACGGGATAATCTGCACTACAGGTTTATTGTTACCCGGCAGGTATACGCATGAGTTCGGTTTATTATCCGCTGCCATCAGGAGATTGTGGCCGGTTTTTTTCTGATATTGGCCCAGGTGCTTATTCCGAAAGCCATTCTCCTGCTCCAGGAAACAGGATATAAGTATACTGTTTCGACACCTGTAACCATTATCGGTCGAGTTCCGGTATCTTCCACTGAACTGATTGAACAAACATAGAGAATTTTATGATTGTTGACAATTATAAAATTCTCTCAACAATGGATTTAGTTATATTGTCGTGTTTTTCCTATCTTCAATCCGTATCCGACTGCTTCGGGGCTGTTTGACCCATTGAACAGCGGAAGATTTGTACGTCAGCGGATGCAGGACTCTCCTGAAGCAGATTTCCGGATATTTGGCAGTCACATCCATTTTACATATACAGTGCGATTCTCCCCAGGCGGGAGGCAATGCGGGGCGGGTTGATGGCGTGATCAACCCCTTTTAGCTGTGGAGAGACCATGATCCGTCATTTCTGGTAATTCAACTGCTGTGATCAGCCGGCATCGAAAATCTCTATCCCACGGCTGTGACAATCCGCATTATTCAGTTGTATTTTATTTGTTCTCCGGTGACAGGATTTTCTTGATTTTCGCCTGGAACGCGTCAACGTCCAGCGGTTTTGAAATATAGTCATCAAAGCCCGCTTCGAGATACCGCTTCTCATCGCCCTTCATGGCAAAGGAGGTCAGCGCCAGGATCAGCAGGGAACTGCCATGGATTTCACAGATCCGCTTCATGGTCTGCACGCCCGCGATACCTGGCAGCTGGATATCCATCAGGACCGGGTTAAAATCGGCACCGGCGGCTATTTCCAAGGCCACCTCCCCGCCTTCGGCGATACTCAGCTGCAGCCCCCCAGCAAAGCCTCAATCAGTTTCCGGTTTGATTCATTGTCCTCGACAACCAGTATTTTTTTCTCCAGTGGATGATTTTCGGCATCAGGAAAGAGATCCCCGTTCTTTTGCCGGTTTGTCCTGTTTTCGGATTATTCTGCCGGGCAGAGATAGGGTGAAGCGGCTTTCCCGGGCCACCTTGCTGGCAACGGTCAGCTTTCCCTGATGCAGTTCGACCAAGCGCCTGGAAATGGCCAGCCCGAGACCGGTCTCTTTCTGATCGGTTTGCTGCCTGCCCTTGATCTGTTCAAACGGGTCGAAGATTTTATCCAGTGCATCTGCAGGAATACCGATGCCTTCATCCCACACGGTCACAATGAAGATCTCCCCTTCGAACACGGCGCTGATCCCGATTCGTTTCCCGGGGGCCGTAAATTTAATGGCGTTTGTAAGCAGGTTGTAGATGATCTGCTTCAGCTTGGTTTCATCTCCATTGATCCAGCCCAGAGATGAGGAAGGTAACAAGTGCTCAGCCAAAGCCAATTTCGTGTTTCCGAAATCGACTGTCACCGTTATTGAGGGTTGTGGGATGGAGCTCAAGAAAGGCATCTCCAAATGCTTCAAATGCACAGAGTTTGAAGATATCGCTCCATGCGAGAACCGGATCGTGGAGTACTCACGCTGCGATTCGATCAGAAAATCCAGGCGAACCATTTGTAATGCAGTCGGGATTGAGAATCTGATCATGCATGACATCAGACGTTTTTTCAACCGGGTGATTCTGCAAGTAAGACTCGGTTTCACGCCAGAAGCGTCGGGGCGTTCTATCGGCAACTCTGAAATTGTGAACCGGGAGCATTATTGTCCAATCTCAATCAGCACGTTCGAAGAAAAAATCAATACCCGACGATTTGCTGAATTGCTTGCGAATAGTGACTTCTACGCCAACCCAAATTCGGGCTTCGTCAGTAAATCGTCAGTCAGCGGGGTAAAACTGGATTTTCCACGACGGATCGCTTTGTAGATATCTGATTTTACTGGTCGGAGTGAGAGGATTTGAACCACATGGAAGTTAATGGACAGATTTATTAAAGAATTAAAATAGTGGTTCAATTTTTTTCTCCGAAAATGTGACATGGAGTGTATTCTTACGTTAGTTGCTGATATTATTTCCTATATTGTAATATTTTAATATCGGAAAGGCAAGAAAGATCCAGAAGATTTTTTTTTGTAGGGAGACGATGTCACCGGTTTTTTATCCAACCTTTTCCATGGACCCAAATATCGTAGTTATCGTTTTCCAGTTTTTGCTTGAAGACCGGCAGGATAAATGCTGATAGCTCATCTAACGGTTCAAGACATGATTGAAGTCTTCCTGATTTGCCCGGGCTTGATTCAATAACCGCTGGAGGATAGAAGCCGTAATGTCGGTTTTCACCTTTTCCGTCATGAGATCGCCTCCAGATACGGCCGAATGATTTTTGAGACATGACATACCTGGGCGGCTTGAGACCGCTCTTCCATGTCGACTTTCTTTGTCTCCCAGGCTCTTTTGAGGGCTTCAATCGCCACATCGAGACCGATTTTGTTCCTGAACTTGAAACAATCCGCGATGGTTTTGGCTTGAATCTCAAATTCTAGCTATTTTCCTCCTGTCCCTCTCTAAATATTCCATGAAAAACCACCGATATGGTTCCCATTTTTTGATTTACAGATAGAAAAATGTCTCTTCTCTCCCCTTGGATGGGATTTTGAGGAGCCACAGCTTATTTCTCAATCTGACGCCATTGATGAAGCATCTAATGGTTAACGGGTGCACCAAATATGTGTGGGAACCGGTCAGCGGAAAGAGGTTGTCTGTTCAGAAAACCTGGGAAGCCAGGGATGGATTCCAGGAGCTCCAGGGATGGATTCATGTGTTTTTCTGAATAAATAACCGCTTGAAGTGGTTTTGATCACCTGCCCACATGTTTTTGGTGCACCCTGGTTAACAACTGGATTTATTTTTTGTGGTAAACCCTTTAGTACAGTTTGACTTTTGCCACAAATACGATAAAATAGAGGCATAAAAAGTAGGATTTGACGTTAGAAATACAATCATTCAAAGGTAAAAGACCATGAAGAAGATATCGGTTACCCTCCCGGATGAATTGCATGACAGGTTTCACAGCATGATTCCGGCGAGAACCAGGTCGAAATTTGTGAGTTCTGTTTTGAAAGAAGCTTTAGAACGTAAGGAAAGGCAAAGCGCTTTTGATGAAATAACGAACTTTAAGCCTTTTAAGGTGAATCGTGATTCTGTTGAGGTATTGAGGGATCTAAGAAGTAAAAGGAAATCCGAATACATCGACAATCTATCTTAACGGCGACAATGAAAGACTTATTGGTGGTAGATTCGTCTGTGTTCAACAAGCTATATTTGGATGAGCCAGATCGTGACAAGGCAGTCTATCTGTTTTCTCTTTCCGTATCCAAAATGACTCAGCTCATCGCTCCGACACTTCTATTTTATGAGGTTGTCCATACCTCGCAGTCATATGGCCTTCCATCAAAAACGATTATTCGACTATTAAACAGACAAACTGAAAAGAATCTCATCTTACTTGAACCCTCCTTAGACCATATTCAAAAAGCCCTTGAAATCATTGAAACGGGACACCCAAAAAGCGGTTATCCATCCATATATGACTCAATCTTTCACGCCATAGCAATAGTCGAGGATACTTTTCTTGTCACGGCTGACAAAAAGCATTTCGCAAAAACGAAAAGCCTTGGACATATTCTACTACTTGACGATGTTGAAAGCTTAAGGGATTGGGATTAATCCTGATGCTCTCCCCCCACTTCTCGGATTTGCCTCCCGCTCTATCTCGAGGTATTTTACGAAACCGCCTTCCAACAATCAATGGGGACTGTCATCGTCTTCTTAAGCTGATATAACCGGACCATTCTTTAATTTTTAAAACGAATGGAGGTTATCGATCACCTACATCGTTTCGCTGAACTCTTCGAAGCGAGAGGACAACGACAACAGGCTGCAGAGTACTACATAAAAAGTGCGGAGTTTACGAAAAAAACCGATGGCTTTGAACAAGCCTCGATAGATAATTTTATGCAGAAGGCGGAAGAACTTGGCGGGGTGAAAGATTAAAGATTTCCAATTCTGCTACCGTTTCCAATGAACCACCGGTAGGATTATCAGAAGAAAAGAAACGGTTTTTTGTTATTTACTGCGGTAGACAACAGCCTGAAATCAGGTTATTTTTCTAAAACAAAAGAAGTTTTTAACCAAACTGGGCAACCAGGACTTATGTCGCTGCTAACACAAACAAAAAAACTTCTCTCCTCAGCCTCATCCACGAATCTGTAACAACCAGATAAATATCCTTAAATATGCATCCACAGTATCCATAATTTTGAAAGGGGTGCATGCTGGAACGTCAAATTAACCTGATGGGATAACTACGTAATATTCGCATAAAAAGCTAAAAACCATTCGACAAAAATAGCTAAAATTAGTACAAAGGCTTAAATAGTTAATTTGTAGCTGAAAAAGCGAAAAAGGGCACAACATAAAAAGCTAAAAAAGGCACAAATATATGGCAACCCCTCAAGAAAAACTCGCTGACTCCCTTTCCGTTTTGGAGAATTTGCAAAACCACGGTCACAGGGTTCTGCATACAAGTGATTTAAGGCGTAACCATCGGGAAAGGCTGCTTAAAAATGGGTTTTTGCAGCAGGTTATCAATGGATGGTACATCCCTTCCCATCCACGTGAGGTGGCGGGAGATAGTACTGCCTGGTACACATCTTTTTGGGATTTTTGCACCGTTTACCTCAACCGGCGATTCGGCGAACAATGGTGTCTATCACCGGAGCAATCGGTTCTGCTTCATGTCGGAAATAATTCAGTTCCGAATCAGTTACTGGTGCGCTCACCGAAAGCTCGAAACAGGGTTACAGAGCTGCCGTTCAATACATCTATCCTGGATACACGGGCTGTTTTACCTGAAAAGAAGCAGATTGAAGTAAAACAAGGGTTAAGGCTGTTTTCAGTTGTGTCCGCCCTGGTAAGCTGCAGCCCGGGATTTTATACGACGTATCCCACAGATGCGCGCTCTGCTCTTGCAATGATAGATGATGCGTCCGACATCCTGGCACTGCTATTGATAGATGGACGCTCCGTGGTTGCAGGTCGATTGGCGGGTGCTTTTCGCAATGTTGGACATAGTCTTATTGCCGATAACATCATTGAAACCATGAGAGCGGCGGGATACGACGTTCGCGAAAAAGATCCGTTTGCTGAAACGGTCAATCTGGAAATATTCTCTCATCGCTTGTCACCATACGTGAACAGGATAAAACTGATGTGGGACCAAATGCGCGATGACGTTCACAACAGCTTCCCGGATATACCTGTCAGGAACCTTAAGCCTGCCGAGTATCTGAACGAAACAGACGAAATATATGTTACAGATGCATATCATTCACTGTCCATTGAAGGATATAAAGTCTCTGCAGAGCTGATAGACAGGGTCCGAAGTGGTGGTTGGAACCCGCTTGAGAATAAGAGTGATGTCGATCTTCACAATGCAATGTCTGCACGTGGCTATTGGCAGGCATATCAAGTCGTTCGCGAAAGCCTGAAAAAGGTTCTGGAGAGACAGAATCCGGGTTTGATTGCAGCCGACGATCACCGAAACTGGTACCGGCAAATGTTTGCACCGAGTGTCCAGGCAGGCTTATTAAAACCTGAGGATTTGGCTGGCTATCGCAATAGCCAGGTGTATATTCGGCATTCTATGCATATTCCACCACGATATGAGGCGGTAAGGGATTGTATGCCGGCCTTTTTTGAGTTAATCAGCGAAGAGCCGGATCCGAATGTGCGGATTGTATTGGGACATTTCGGTTTCGTATATATTCATCCTTATATGGATGGTAACGGGCGAATTGGGCGGTTCCTGATGAATTTGATGAATGCCTCGGCAGGATATCCATGGACCGTGATTCCAGTCCAAACAAGAGATATGTATATGACTTCGCTGGAAAAAGCGAGCGTCGATCAGGATATAAAACCCTTTTCAGTGTTTCTTGGGGATCTTATCAAAAAAGCCAATTCATCAAAGAAGGCATGAATATTTGAAATTGTAACAAAAACAGTCGGGAAGAAAGAGAACTGATTATCTGTACTATATAGAACCATGTATTTCCAGTTGATCGAGTCAGTATCGATCATTTTAGGGGCTTCGATTAAATCGTTCATTTCGACGGAATGAGATCTTTTCTCATTTTCTCTGATTATTACTGTCTCGCTATCGTCTTTACTGCCGCTTCCTCCTGAACGTGTTGATCCCACATCAGATTCTCCAAGCCGAATAAATTGTTTTTCACCGCTTTAATACTGGGTATTTCCTATCTACAGCTTTCATGCACTGGAGCCTATAGCAAGTTTATGGGTATTCAATGTAAACTTTCAACAACCTGTTTTTGTGTAGGTTGTAAAAGCTTATTACGTAGCTTGGGTTTAATACCCCGCCGCTTGCGGAGACCCGTCATCCCGGTTTTTTATCCAACCTTTTCCATGGACCCAAATATCGTAGTTATCGTTTTCCAGTTTTTGCTTGAAGACCGGCAGGATAAATGCTGATAGCTCGTCTAACGGTTCAATACATGATTGAAGTCTTCCTGCTTTGCACGAGCTTGATTTAATAACCGGCGGAGGATAGAAGCCGCAATGTCGGATTTCACCTTCTCCGTCATGAGATAGTTTCCAGATATGGCCGAATGATTTTTGAGACATGACATAAGGGATAACACCAAAGTGTCCCCAGTCAATCTGGGTCTGCTGACCGGGTTTGGATTCGAAGCGGATATAGGCTTTCTTCTGATGGACCTGCCCTCTTTGCTGGCGAAGATACTCTCGTAAGATGGTGATCTTCCTGGCTTTCTGGCAGGCAGTATCGCTGCAATACTGTTGCTTTTTCTGGCGGGGGTTTCGGATGTAGGGCTTTTTGCAGGACACACAGATGGACTGACCCTATAGCGCTCAGCTAAATTAGACCACATTTGCTCACATAAATCAGACCACCCGACATCCTGAACAATCATTTCGATTGAAAGCTCCCCAACGTTCCTGCCTATTACTTCCAGCCACATAATATCCAGGCCACTGGTCTCC
>JAHJRI010000496.1 GCA_018830885.1 bacterium
CCCATCTTGCGCAGGGTGTGAAAGCGGTCCACCCGCCCGGTCAAAAGCTTGTGGGCATAGGTCTGGTGGCCCACGTCCCAGACGATCTTGTCCTTGGGCGCGTCAAACACCAGGTGCAGGGCCAAGGTCAGCTCCACCACCCCCAGGCTGGGGGCCAGGTGTCCGCCGTTGGCCGACACGGTGTCGATGATGCGTTGCCGCAATTCCCCGGCCAACTGGTCGAGCTGGGCGTAGCTCAAGTCCTTGATGTCCGCCGGGGACTTGACGCCGTCGAGAATAGCGGCCTTTTTCGTGCCTTGATCGCTCACTGGAGCTCTCTTCCTTTAGTGGGTCCGGGCCATGATATACAGGGCCAACTCGGCCAGGGGCTCCCCGGCCGGGCCGAATCGCCGGGCGATCCCGGCCGCTTCATCGGCCATTTTCCGGCCCTCCTCCCGGGCCGCCGCCGGCCCCATCACCGCCGGATAGGTCATCTTGCCGGCCGCCTGGTCGCTGCCCACGGCCTTGCCCAGCTTTTCGGGGTCGCCTTCCAGGTTTAACAGGTCGTCGGCGATCTGGAAGGCCAGGCCGATGCGGCGGCCGTAGCGCACCAGTTGGCGGATGTCTTCCTCCCCGCCCCCGCCCAGAATGGCCCCGCTCTCCACCGAAGCGGTGAGAAGCGCGCCGGTCTTGTGGGCGTGGATGAACTGCACCGTGGCCAGGTCCGGCTCGCTGTTCTCGTGCAACAGGTCCGCGGCCTGGCCCCCCACCATGCCCTGGTAGCCGGCGCCGACCATCACCACCCGGGCGGCCCTCAACACCCGGGCCGGGTCCAGGCCGGCGGTGGCTTTGGGGTCGGTCAAAAGCACCATGGCTTGGGTCAACAACCCGTCCCCGGCCAACACGGCCATGCCCTCGCCGAAGACCTTGTGGTTGGTGGGCACGCCCCGCCGCAGATCGTCGTCGTCCATGGCCGGCAAGTCGTCGTGCACCAGGCTGTAGGAATGGACCATCTCCAGGGCGCAGGCGCAGAACATGGCTTTTTGCGGGTCCCCGCCCACGGCCTCGGCCCCGGCCAGGCACAGCACCGGCCGGATGCGTTTGCCGCCGGCGAACAGGCTGTAGCGCATGGCCTTGAGTATCTCGCCCCCGGCCTTTTCCTCGGGCAGATTGCGCGCAAGGTTATCCTGAACCCAGGCGGCCCTTTGCTTGAGATATTGCTTGAGATCCAAAATCAGTCCTCTTCCGGTTCGGGGTCGAAGGGGGTTTGGGTGAGCTTGCCGTCTTTGTCCTTGAGCAACAGGGTCACCTTTTTCTCGGCCTCGTCCAGCTTCTTGCCGGCGCTGTCGGCCAAGGCCACGCCCTCCTCGAACAGCTTTATGGATTCCTCCAGGCCCAGCTCGCCGGACTCCAAACGGTCCACGATCTTCTCCAGGGACTGAAGGGTTTCCTCGAAGCCGGCTTCTTTTTTCTTTCCGGCGGCCATGGGCCCTCCTCTTTATTTGCCGGCGGCCAGAAGGCCGCTCAATTTCTGCCAGGAGGCCGGGTCCACCCGGGCCCCGCCCAGGTGGATGTCGTAGTGCAGGTGAGGCCCGGTGACCCGGCCGCTCATACCCACCTTGGCGACCACCTGGCCGGGCTTCACCAGGTCGCCGGGTTTTACCAGGCAGGCGGACAAATGGCGGTAGCCGCTTATCACCCCGGCCCCGTGGTGGATCAAAAGCACCAGCCCGCCGAAATAGGTGTCCTTCACCAGGACCGCCTTGCCCGCCGCCGGGGCCTTGACCGGGTCGCCCTTGGCGGCCCGAAAGTCCATTCCCCCGTGCGGGCTCCGGGGCTCGCCGTTGATCACGCTCCTGCGGCCGAAGCTGCCGGTGGACTCCCCGGACACCGGGGCCAGCCAGGGCTTGGTCCACCGGGGGCCCCGAGCGTAAAGGGCATAAGCCTTTTTCATGGCGGCCAGGTCGGTCTTGTGCCAGGCCAGTTGCTTGTCGGTAAGGCTCATGAACTTTTTGGACACGGTGATGCGGCGCACCCCGTAGTCCTTTTCCACCACCTTGACGCGGCCCCTGGCCGCGTCCCGGCCGTCCACCTTCAACAACAACTGGTGGGGGCCCAGTTGGCAATCCAGGTCCGCCCCCAGGGCTGCCCGCCACTTGCCCGGGCCCACCTGGACCACCGGCTGGGGCTTGCCCAGGAAAAACAGGGCCGCGTTTTTCACCCCCACCGGGGTGGTGAACCGGACCAACACGGCCTGGCCCCGCTCCACCACTTTCGGCAGCGTGAGCGACTGGCCCCGGGCCAGGGCCGGCGAAGCGGAAAACGGCAAAGTCAACAGCAGGAACAGAAGCAATGCAATCGGCGCTGTCCGCCTCATGAATCTTTTTCCTCCACCCGGGCGGTGAGCCCGCCCCTGGCCAGGCGCACCTTCACCAGGTCGCCGATTCGCGCCTCTTCGGCGCTTTTCAACAAGGCCCCGGCCGCGTCGGAAACCAGGGCGTAGCCCCGGCCCAACACGGCCAGGGGAGACAAGGCCCTTAAGCGGCCTCGGGCCCCTTCCACGGCCCGCCGCCTCTCGGCCACGGCCAAGGGACCGGCCGCTTCCAGTCTATAGGCCAGACGCTCGGCCCGGGCCATGGCTTGCGCCAAAACCCGCCCCGGGCGCCGGGCGGCCAGGCGCTCTTTCAATTTGGCCAGGCGCGAATCATCCCGGGCCAGGGCGGCCCGGGCCGCGTGCCCGGCCCTATACCTTAAATCATCCACCCTAAGCCGCTTGTCCGCCAGGCGGCGGCGCGGGTCCACCAGGCCCCGGGCCAAGCCGGCCAGGGTCTCCCGCCGGCCGGCCAGGGTTTTCTTGCCGACCCGGGCCAGGCGGACGGCGGCCGCTTGCAGGCGGCGCAGGAGTTCCAG
>JAHJRI010000256.1 GCA_018830885.1 bacterium
CATTGACTGACGCATCTCTGCAATGGCCGTGCTGTTTTATTTTCAATGGTTCTGCCCGGTTGTTTGCAGGTTGGTATGCTGGGCGTTAATTTTCGCGCAAGTACCGAATAAGGCTATCCAGCCACTTGGTAACGGTGAGACAATACTTAACCATGGCAGACGAGATAAAAAACCATCCAATCGTTATATGGGCGAGTCTTATCTCGACCGGGTGATAGGAAAACAACTGCCAGGAGGCATTTTCCAAACCATATTGGATCAGACCACTCAAACAGACGAGTATGAAAAACAGGTAAAAAATCGTATTGACCAATATCATCAATCGGTTCGAAATGCTGCTCCTGATGGGGTCACCCGGCGCGTGATCTGCTGTTTCACTCCGGCTTGACACCCAGTGGAACAAAAAGTCGTAGATAAACAGTATCAGAACCAGACTCAGCAACCAGCCACTGAAAAAATGAACGGTTGCCAATTCGATCCATGAAAAATAGGACAGCATGGTCGGGTCTGTTTTCCCATAGGCACTTCCCAGAAGAAAAAAGATTAGCAGCGGCAACAGCCATCTGTGGACCCTTTTCACCAGGGAATCGTATATCGTCAGCACCGTGTCTTGAATTGCCATTCTTCCATCACCCTGTTAATGGGTTCCTTCCAGAATCTGAGCATTGTAAGAGTGGACAATCCGGTTAACCTTCGCGATTGACAATGCCTCTTTTTCCAGAACTGAATTCAGTTCGCGCTCGACGACACCTGTTTTTCCATTTCTGTCGATGGTTGAAAAATTCCAGTTTGCAGAGGAAATAATCCGATATTGGGTGATGCGGTTGTCATTGATAAAAACCTGATGCAGCATTGCTCCACCGGGGGACTCGACCCGTCCGCTCCCACTCCCGGGCTTGGAAAAATCAAATGCGATTTTTCGATTCAGCGGTTGGGACGTATCAAAATTCAATAGCAGATTCAATATCGATCTTATGTAAAACCATGCCTCCAGAACCTCGGCCAGCAAACGACCGGCACTGCAGTTGGGTGATTCCACGGACAGACCCAGGTCTTCAATCATCTTTCCGGCCCGGTCGCTGATTTCCATATGGCTGCCACCGATCAGCGTAATCATCATTCTGGAAAGGGCCCCTGTCATCATGGGTTCGCCATCATACCGGGCCCCTTTAATCCATGTTCGTCCACCCGCTTTATTAATGTCAAAACCGCCTCGTTCCGGATCCTCTCCCTTGCCAACTGGCAGGTAATATGTATGCAGCAGAGATTCGGTAATCAGCAGTTCGTTGATCGGCTCGAGTTTTCCATCGATGACAACCCCGTTCGAATAAAAGACGTCGGTCCCATCTCCTTTTCCGGAGGGTAATGAACCAAAACTAATCAGATTGACCCGTTTTACAGGAACGGCAACCGTCTCAGGAAGGTCCCGGATAAAGCTTTTGACATCCTCGGGCCAGGTTTCCTGGATGAAGGCCTTGATCAGTTCCAGGTTTCTCATTATCTTCATCAGCAGTGCGCGATCAATTGAAAAATTGGTCACACCCCCGGGTATCAGATTCATGACAACAGGATATTTGCCACCGATCAGTGCGATGCTCTGTTGCAACTCATCCAGAGCGCGGGCAGCCTGCTGAATATGGCCCAGGATCTGTTGACCGGCTTTTTGGGAAAGGTCCTTCTCTTTTTTAACGCCGGGGCGGAAATCAAAACGCAAGTAGGCCGATAGGGACGTTGTTCCCTCAAAATGCCCCTTGTTCAGATAGTCCGGCAGGACATCCCAGTAAAAGTGCCGAATATGAGAATGGAGGGTGGACAGTTGCAGCATCATTTGCCGAATCTGCAGGGACGCGGGTGTCGGATCGAGCTGCAGATAGTTTTCCAGCGCTGAAACAGCAGTCAGCGCGTGAGCGACACCGCTCACCGCGGACAGCATTTGCGGTGACTGTGTTGCTTCCAACGGGTACCGGCCGACCAGAACCTCTTCCATGTGCAGTGAACGGTTGCTCTCCAGAAACACTGACTTTTCCTGGTCCATGTCCGACTGCACGACCTTCAGTTTTCCCTCTATTCGCGGAACATATTCAGCAATCGTCCGGTTCATTCGTCATCATCCTCTAAAATTGGCAACCGTTGACCTTTTAACGGCGATGCGGCCCTTTTTGAAAAAGCGTGGGTAGCGATCCCTGCAGCGGCCACAACAGCAGTTCCCTTTGCGATGGTATCGAGGTGACGAACAAAGAATGAATTGATGGCAGCGTCATCGCTCGATAGCTGCCCAAACATCCCCAATCCGTGATGGTCAGGATAGTCGGGTTCTGAACAGCCCGTGCAGGGACTACCGGCCCCGACACACCAGTTTGACGTCCCATTCCATTTTTCAACCGGACAGGAATTCTTTGTTACCGGGCCCTTGCACCCTAACAAGTATAAACAGCCCTCTTTTTCACCATGGAATCGGACAAATCGACCGGCTTCAAAATCACCCCGGTATTCGCATCGATCACAGATAGTCGTCTTGTATAAAGCTTCAGGTCTGCGAAATGCGTCAAGTTTCGGCAATCCAAAGAGTACCAGATGGTTCAACATACCCAGCAGATGTCTGGCGGGTACAGGAGCTCCCGGCAGTTTCAAATATGGCGTTTCCACGTGGTACAGAAGATTTCCCTCGAGATCCATGAAACCCTCTGGCGCCCGGTTTCCGTATGCAGCCTCATTTCCGAGCAGAATCACAACTCTGGAAACAACTATCAAGTCCTTGATCAGGCTGTTCAGGGGATCGTCCGGATCATTGGTAAACAATCCCTCCAGGATTAATATGTGAGATGTTGCTATATCCGAGTCATCCAGTTCGGAGATGTCTTTATTAACCGCTGAGCGCGGAATCACTTCAAAGAACTTCTCCAGAAAACCCGGGAATTCAGGCAGGTTCCAAAAACCCACATTGTGATTGTCTGATGCCTGTCCTTTCAGCCAGATGATCGGCCGTTTGGGCGTCGGTTCCTGGGCCATCAGATTCTGTGCGAGACCTTCCATCAACAGTGGAACGCTGATGCTGCCGGCCATCAGATATCGGATGAAATCCCGTCGTGTCAGATGTTGAAAAACCGTTTTCATGAATTCTGCCGCTGATGTTGCATGGGTTAGCCTGAAACACATTCGTTATGAAAATATCCTGTCTCACGAGTCCTGTTACACAGTCTCGCATTCAGTTATGGGATCCTGGATTTGAAATTGAGATACACCCTGGTGATGATTCGGTTTCAAAGGAGATTGCTGCATGAAACGGATTATGATATCGGTCCTTTTTCATATCAACCTATCGCGTTAATTCGAGTTTGACCATCCTTAACTTATCCCCAAATTTGATTTGAGCAGTGATTTGAAAGACTCTGCCAAATTTTTGGATGTGTAATTCCATGGGGCTTTTTCCCTGGATGATTTGCTGATTTCGGACTCTGGAGGCAATTTCAGCCAGGTGTCAGTGTCTCCGGATGCTGGGATAAAATCAGCTCCAATGCGATTTTGATGAGTTCATCCTTGTAAACATCGGGGCGTTTGTATTAGGATTAAACGCAAATTGATTCCGCATAAGACCTTTCAACCCCCAAACGTCTGGGGTTATTATGCCAGGGGGCGATGGGTTTAAGACAATCTTCAACAGGGTATGAATGATGAGAAAAAGTCTAATTCTATGGCTGATGACGCTCTTTCTGTTTCTTGAGCCGGCCATTGCGCTGACGAAATACGGAACAGCTCAAATCCGAACCGGTCAGCTGATCATTGTGCGTGATGAACAGGAGAGCGTCTATGTCCCTCAGGATGGTGACATTGAGGTTCTAATAAACGATCTACTCAGGGTGGGGAAGGACTCCCTGGTGATCCTGAAAACAGAAGAGCAGACCGATATTAAAATGGGCAGCAACGCCATCTTTCAGATTAAGCCCTGGAAAAATCGAAATCAGAACGGCTATCTGAGAATGTTGTATGGGAAAATGAATTTTCAAACGGAAAAACTGGAGAAGCGAAAACGATTCCGGTTTAAAACCGCCTCAGCGATGATTGGCGTTAAGGGTACCGGGGCCGATTGCGAGGTTGGTTCAACCGGAAATACCGGATGCACCGGGCGCTCCGGAAAAACTGAAATCCTGGGTAATGCAGGACCACCCCAGGAACTGGAAACCAACCAGATGTCCATTGTGGTTGTTGGCCGTCCGGCCTCTCAAACCATTGATGTTCCGCCAGATGATACCGCCGGTAAGGCAGAGGGGGATAAGGTGGATGCCAAAACATTTGCCAAAGTATCCCCTACCTCAACCCAATCCAGTTCCCTTTCACAGGAGGATCAGGCACTGAGCGCCGGTATCATCGAGCAGGAACACCTGGACGAGAGTAAAAAAGAAGAGGTGGCAGCCGATGAATCCCTTCAACCTGAGTTAGAAGCAGAAGCCCAGCAGGAAGGGGAAGAGGAAGAAACGGACGAGGAGTTTGAAAAGGATTTTAAACAGAGTGAAGAAAAAGGAACGATAGCAGAACTCGTCGTCAACATCCCAGTCGAACCTGCCGTCCAGATCGATATCGGTACTGCGGCCACTCCTGAAATACCTGAAATAAAAGTGGAAGATGCTATTGAAGACGCTGTTCAGGAAAGCAAGAATTCTGCTGGAAAAATGATCCTGAATTTTGATAAATAATCATCGTAATTTGACGAGCGATCAAAAAACCAATGGAGACTGCCTTGAGAATAAAAACCATACTGCCAGTTCTGTTTATACTCCTGCTGTTGGCGCTGCCGGCAACCGGACAGGAAAAAGCAGAGAGCATGGCCGAAAATCAGGCCCCCCAGATCCTGACAACGGATCTGACACGTAAACAGATTTCAAAAGACCCAACCAAATCCGTCAGTTTTGTGATCATCGACGATGATAATATCACGCAGATATTCATCAACGATGAGCCGGTTCAATTTTCCCCGGGGAAAAACGTTGTTGTGAATCGGATATTTGTTTTAAAACCGGGTAAGACCGTCATCAAGGTCGCGGCCATTGATGAGGCCGGAAATAAAAGGGAGAAGGAGTATCTGGTGGGCTTCAAGCTGGCTGATGGTGCCCAACTGGCACCCGAAACCGAAGAGAAGCAAGCCCCCCGCTTATTCTGGAAAACGGTTTTCGGTATCTCTCTGGAAACTGATGACAATCCCTCCAATGACCTGAGTCTCCCGATCAGTATTGGTGACCTGGAAATCACCGGCGTAATCCCGGACAGTGAACAGCCTGATCAAAGAACCAATCTCAAGGGAACCCTGATACTGGTTTATGACAACCTGTCTGCTTTCTTCGGTGCCACCCGCACCACCTACAGCAAATCGGAGAACGACTATCTGAACTCCCAGGCAATCTATTTTGGCGCGGGCTATACGGTGCCACTCTCTGCCGGCAGGAAATTTCTGCTCAATTTTCTTGCCCTGGATATCAATATCGGCGGAAACAATTACTCCCAGAATATGGGGCTCTCTCCCGGGTTGCAGTTCAATTCAAAAGACGAGGAGGGAACTTACAAACACCTGCTGGGAATTGACTATGCGGTTAAGAATTTTGCCGCATCCGGGGTCAGCAATGGATCGCAGATGGTCTTAAAATGGGTCTATGACAGCCTGGATGCCGAAAAGCTGGACAGCTATCACCGGACCTTTGCCTATGGTACCAATGACAATGGGACCGATGCATCAAAAACGACTTTTTTTAGTTTCGATTACGACTGGCAAAACCGGTGGCAATCTGGCTTCAAGTGGGATCTCGGCATGGGCTTCCAGCATAAGACCTATAAAAATGAAATTCCGCTGTCGAGCGAAACCCCATTGGGGTCAAAACGCGTGGATATCCCCATCCGCCTCTCCACTGGCTTGGGGTGGCATATCTCCGATGACTGGAATTTGATGTATAACTATAAATACACCTTTAACCTTTCTAACAAAACTCCTTATGTCAGAAGTATTCATGGTTTAACATTAAACGGCGCGTTTTAATCATCCGTGTTAACAGAGGGTATTATGAATCCAATAAAATCCAGACTGTTGTCAACGCTGGCAACGATTTTTCTCATACTGCCATTATTCATCCTGGGCAGTTGTAAAGACCTCAGTAACGATCCGCCGGAAGAGTCCGGAAATCTGGTTGTCAACCTGGGTGAGATCCAGAGGCAACTGGGATATGCAACCCAGAGCAGCGGTTCAAATGGGCGGTCGGACAGCGTGACCGTGCCCGGTGCCACCGATGCCTCCAATGAGGTGAAGTCTCTCCTGGTGGGGGCCTTTGTGGTCAACACCAGGAACACGCCCTACACCAAGGATGTTGCCATCACGGACGCCATAGAGGAGAATCTGAAGGATGAGCTGGCTGGATCCGTGGACTATATCAAGATTGTGGACCTGCCGACGGCAAACGACTACATTGAATTTCCCTATCCCAAATCGGAACTGTCAAGATGGCAGGTCATTGCTGTTGCGCTGAATTTCAGGATCAAGGAGTTTGCAGAACTGGGGGAAGACACCCATGAAGATTCCATTCTCTATTTTGGATTTTCTGAGAATTTCTACCGCTCCAATACCATTGGCGAGAACGAACAGGTGGCCGTCCAGATGAACCGGGCCTGCCTGACCAATCCGGTTAAGGGATGTGCTACATATGATGACAGCCTGACAGGAACGCCGGTGGTCACAGCGGCCGTTGAAATCCTGGGTGTCCGGTTCAATGCCAATACCACCGATTTTGCTTCATCCGTCAGCTTCCCCATCATCGTCCGCACTTCGGCAGATGCCACGGCGGCGATCAATTCGCTGAAAACGGTCCGCAGCGCCATTACAGCTGCAGGCAATACCATTACCAGTCTTACGGTCCGGTCAACCCACAGCAAGAACACAGCAGAAAGCACCGCATGTAAAGCCCTGGCCGATAACGCCAGCGCCACGGTTGCCCAGCTGAGTGCCAGCTGTGAGGTCCAATTAAATAAGATCACCCTTGCCAGATGATCGCCTGCCTCTACCTGCTGCCCGCAAGGCAGCAGGTTTCATGTCCCCTCGCTCCCATGGAAACCCGGTCAAATACGCCTGTGTGGCGCAGAGCCAACTGACCCGGCATTCCTGTTGACTGTTTTACAATCCTGGTTTTAAATGGTATGGGATAATTGACAAGGTCAAACAGCGAAGAATCAAAAGGTCAGCAATCAGACATTCCCGGTACCACACGCATATAAACCGAACAGGCGATCCATGAAACTCTCTGCCGCTTTCATTAAACAGAAAACACTGCAAAAACGGTTGGGCCGTGCATTTCTGACCCTGTTCAGAATCCTGATCCTGCTTTCAAGGACATTCCGGGAAAAAAAGCTGACCATTCTTGCGCAATCACTGGCCTATACGACGATCTTCGCCCTGGTCCCGATTCTGTCAATTTTCTTTTTCGTACTGGGAAAAATTACAGCCAACAATGAAGTCCAGAAGCAGATTGAGGAGTTCATTTCCGGGTATATTCAGCCGGAGTACGTTCAATGGATATTTGATACGCTGGAGGGATTGTCAACAGATTCGCTGGTTTTCGGAGCCATCGGGTTCCCGGCCCTGTTTATCACAGGGGTGTTTCTCTATGCAAAAGTCGATTCGTCCATCAATGCGATCTGGATGTCGGACAAAGAGCCAAAGTGGTTCAAAAATGGGCTGGCGTTTTTTATGACGATTTTTTTCGGTCCCATGATACTGGTCCTGGTTTTTTCCATTCCACCCTATCTGCAGAATCTACCTTTTATTAACGAGGTCCTGAAGAACACCCGGCTCGATAATGTCTTTACCCAGTTGATTCCCTTCCTGATCCTTTTCTTCGGGCTTTCCGTTCTTTATCTCTATATTCCCTCAGCTCCGGTCAAACTGCATGCTGCTGTTAAAGGTGCCCTGACTGCGGCTGTGATCATCCAGAGTAGTAATTTTCTGATCAGTATCTATGTCAAATCCTTTGCCAAGTTTGATCTGTTCTTCGGTTCACTGGCGACGATACCTGTTCTCCTGCTTTACGTTTTCGTCTTCTGGCTGGTCGTCCTCATTGGGGCGTCGTTGTCATTTGTTCATCAGTACTACGGTGATTCCGGGTATCTCAACCAGCAGGGGATGTATAACAACGAATCAATCCTCTCTTCAGCACTGATGGTGATGGTCTATTTGAGTCAGTGTTTTGAAAAGAGAAATGAAGCGCCCGATTTTGACCAGATCCAGCTGATGCTGGGTCTGAATCGCAAACGGTTATCCTTTATCCTGGATACCCTGAAAAAGGAAAAGATGGTCACCGTTTTTGAAGATGGGAACAGCAGAAGAAACACGGTTACGCGCTATCAACCGGGGCAACTCCCTGCGCAGATCTACTTGAAGGATCTATTGCCGATTTTTTACCAGCCGCAGCAACACCTTATCTTTCGGGATTCACTCAGTCACATTCTGCAGCTGGTGGAGATTCACCCCGTTTTCAGTGCCGAAAACATCAATATCCAGGCGCTGCTGAACGGGGCAGATGAAATCCTGGAAGACCTCAACAGAAAATACAGTCTGCCGGGCAATGGGCGATAGGGAAGGAATCATTCAAAACCTGGCAGTCAGTCCCATCAGGCCTGCAATAGCATAGAAACGGGGATAAAGTTCTTGTAACTATCCTTCCAGACAGCTATAATTCCAATAGACGGTGAGCGTTGTAAGTCGGACTGCCTGTTGACCCCAGGCGACGCAGACGATGTTGACCCAATAAGCCGGATTCCATCGGTATATCATTGTGGGTTCACCTGGAAGGATAGTGGTGAAATCCTGAAATCCATTCGATATTGATAAATGTCAGAGCAAAGAAAATATAAACGAGCACTACTGATCTCCTATCTGAATACTTACGATTACACCTCAAACAGCGAAACCGGATTCCTCGCTGATATCTCTCATGGCGGAATGCTGTTGATCAGCAAGAATCCCATTCCGGTTGATGTCTCTTTATCCCTGGCTATCGAAGTCCCGGAGGAGGTTGATGAAACGGAGACCTTCGTTGTGACAGCGAAAAGTATCCGGTGCATCAAGGACAAGGATCTGAACTATTTTAATACCGGATTCATTTTCGAGGAAATGACATCCAACGATATCCAGATTGTGAATAACATTATGGCGGCTTTCGAACTCTGAGATGGTTCTCTTCAGCGGAACAGGTTTCAGCGTTCGCCTCCCCTGAGGCATTGATAGATTCATCCGTTCGGCTCTCCATTCGTTCTTCTCTAAACGCCTTTCAGGATTTACCTTTGTGTGCTGGCCCGGGACAACAGGGGCACTGCCTGCAGACAACCCGGATGATCATGAATCAGGATCGGATGAACGCGGAATTGGGGATTGGAAGTGCTGCAGGTCTGAGAACCTACCGCCGAATGCCGGCCTGAACCCACGCTTTTCAAAATCGTCAATGAAGGCAGGTGATTTTTTCCGATGACCGGCAAAAAATGGCAAGATGGTTTATTCCTCCTGGGGAGAAGGAGGAACAAATGCGCCTGATGGTGTTGTGCGGGCGGTTCGCTTGATCATTTTTACGGTGATGGTCACACCTCTTTCCTTCATAGCCAGCAGCCTGTTATCGACTGCGCGCTGATGGTTTCCTGATACACAATAATGTCGCAAAAAATTGTTGCACTGCTCCGAAAAGGTCAGCGAAATTCTGGGAACCTCTTCTTGCGCAATGGCTGCTCCAGCAAGGGTGATTGTCATAAACACTGCCAAGAATACCTGCTTTACCAATCGCATTTCCATCTCCGTTTTTAATCTCAAAAATATGGATGTGTGCCTGTCCCCGGGCTTGTGTTCAAAGCTTTCCATGCGTTGTGCAAGCCATGGACCGGCATTGTTTTCACCTGACTCCCGCTCAATCTGTCCTTGTGATACAGTCTGACAGCTTGTCATCATCCTAAATGCAAAAACCGCACTAAAAAGTCAGAGATCTTCAAATTTTTTCACAATATCAAGGAAATTACCCCCTTTACCTTTTGAAGTAAGAAAATTAGACTGAATGAAAAACCTTTTCCTGAATTTAAAACCAAAATATGAAGGAGTGCCGATGGGACAAACCACATTTATCGATCTCAATATCAGCATTGAAGACGGTCTGCCCAGTGATCCGCCCAGTATGATCCCCCAGATCACTTATAATGATCATAAAATGGGGGCTGAACAGATGCTGGAATTCTTTCCTGGTATCAAAAAAGAGCAATTGCCCGGTGGACTGGGCTGGGCGGTGGAAGAGATCACCCTGACCACACATTCCGGGACCCATCTGGATGCACCGTACCACTACCACCCTACCATGGATAAGGGAAAGCGGGCATTAACCATCGACGAGATCCCCCTCGACTGGTGTTTTAATGACGGTGTTCTGCTGGATTTCAGCCATAAAAAAGATGGAGAAAGGATCTCTTCCAGTGATGTCAAAACGGAACTGGAACGAATCGGATATCAAATCAAACCCAAAGATATCGTTCTGGTCAGGGTCGGTGCGGATCGTTTCTGGGGAAAACCGGAGTACCTGTTCAAAGGGGCGGGAATGACCCGGGAATCGACCCTTTATCTTATGGAACAGGGTGTCAAGGTGGTCGGGATTGATGCCTGGTCCTGGGATCGTCCCTTACCCTATCTGGCGGAAGAATTTCAAAAAAATGGTGATCCAAGTATCATCTGGGAAGCCCATTTTGCCGGAATTGAAAACGGCTACTGCCACATGGAAAAACTCGCCAACCTCGAAAAATTACCCAGACCATTCGGTTTCAAAGTTTCCTGTTTTCCTGTTAAAATAAAGGGGGCTTCGGCTGGATGGGTGCGCTGCGTGGCTATTGTTGAAGGGTAAACACCGTTGAATCGTCGCTTTGAAGAAGTCAGACCTGAAGGACCACCGGCTGAAAACCGCTGGTCCTTCAAAAAGATTCGATGATGGCCACCAGTTTAACCGCTCTTCAGAGCATACTTTTCCTCGCTCTGGCTTTGAACCAGATTTTCACTGCCATGGCTTTGAACCAGATGGTGTATCGGGAAAACCGGCTTTTTTCTGCTTTTCCAATAGAGCTCAAGAATCCGTTGACAGTCGATTCCTGAAAAACGCAGTGCCAGCTTAAGCTCTCTCAGTTCCATATTCTGGCTTTCGGACGAATAGAGAAAGCTTCCCTGGAACTGCTTCACCATCTGCCGCAGCACAGAGAGATCATTCTGGGAGAAGACCAGCTCTTCCTCTTCATGAACGTCTGCTTCCATATCGACATCGGATGTTTCTGCAGTTTTTTTCTGATCCAGGAAATTCAGAATATTGCTCTCAAACACCTGTTTTTCATAATTCTTTTTGTAGGTGCTTAACGCACAACTGATGGTTGTTTTTCCGATGCCTTTCAGAGCCTCTCGTTCCATCAGATCCTGGTAGTGCAGTTCCAGCATCTGATCGCCGCTCATCTCACCCGACTGAAGCTGTCGATCCAGGTATTCCCGGACCCGTTGCCGTTTTGAAATGGTGTCTGTCTTGGGCAGAACCCCCAGCTCTTTCTTAAGATTCTTCAGGACATTGCTGATGGTGCGATCACCGATTCCTTCAAACTCCGGAAGGTCCACCAGATCCTTAAAATGAAGCTTCATCAGATCCCGGGCGGTCATATCGCCCTGCTCCTTCAGTTTCCGCAGATAGTTGTCAACCTTCTCATATTTTTTTAGTTTTGCCATAGTTACCCTTTTATCAAGAATCCACCCTTCAAATAAAAAAAACATGCTTATCCGGGTTTTTCAAAATCCCCTGTTTAAGGACTGAATCACAACAATTCCCTTTTAAGGGTTCAAAATAAAATGAATTGTCATCTTCTTACCATAAAACAGGTCACTCACAAAGAAGAAGTCGCTAATATTTTTCCTGTGTGTCGTGAACGTGGGAAAACTATGGCCTGTTATTTATTTAAACATAAAAAATTTCAATAAATTATAATTTTCTGTAAAATAAACTGAAGTATAAATGGGTGTCGCTAATTTTTTCAAAGCTGTTGCGAATGGGACCTGTATCAGGTTGCTGCATGGACAATCTCGGCAATATCTTTGACCACCAACTCGTCCTCAAGTCCTTCGGCTTTTACGGCGTCTTCCAGCATGGTCAGGCAGTTGGGGCACGCTACGGCCAGGATGTTGGCTCCGGTCGCCACCGCTTCCCGGACTCTGATTCTGGACGGGCTGTCTTCGCTGCCCCCCAGGAAATCGGTATAGAAGTTCCCGCCACCGCCGCCACAACAGAGTGCCCCCTTCTTGTTTCGTCCCATTTCCAGCAGCTGAATACCGTCCAACGATTTCAGCACTTCCCTCGGGGCTTTATATTCCTGGTTCCAGCGGCCAAGAAAACAGGGATCGTGAAAACAGATGCGGCTTTTAGTCTCCCGCTGACTTTGCAGGCTCCCCTGTTCAATCAGATCGTGAAGTATCTGAGTGTAGTGAAATACCTCGTAGTTACCGCCAAAATCCGGATACCGGTTTTTGAAGCTATTGTAAGAGTGGGGGGAAAGGGTGATGATCTTTTGGACATGCCGTTCATTGAACAGATGAATATTGTTTTCAACCAGCAATTCAAAGAGACCATCTTCTCCGAGCATTTCGACTTCATTCCCATCGGATTTCTCCAGGGGTCCCAGAATGCCGAAAGAGATACCGGCTTTCTGCAACAGCGAAGCCAGAGTCCTGGCGGTCTCCTGTGCCCGGCTGTCAAAGGAGCCTTCGCACCCTACATAAAAGAGGTATTCTTGACCGTTGTAGGCCTCCAATTTCAACTCCCCGGTCCAGTCCCCTCTCTTTTTTGCAGAGATTCCGTAGGGATTGCCATGTAACTGGACATTGTTGAGAAAACCTTTGACCGAAACCGGCAACAGACCCTGCTCTACCATATTGGTGCGGGCTGCAACCACCATATTGACCAGTTCACTGCTGAAGCTGAGGGGACATTTTTCCTCGCAGTTTTTGCAACCGGTACAGGCATAAATTATTTTGGCCAGGTTTTCGCTCCACTCCAGTTCCCCGTTCACCCAGGCTCTGATCAGCCAGAGCCTGCCGCCGGTGGAATAGCTCTCCATCCGATATCGGGCATAGGCCGGGCAGTTTGTCACATCTCCCCAGTCGGTGGGGAATTTACAGTAACCGCAGCGAAAACAGCGGTGAATCATATCGTCGTATTTATATTCCATGAGTGCCATCAGCGTACCTCCCAATTTCCCGGGTTCATGATACCTTGAGGATCCAGCATCTGCTTGACCTTCTTCATCATCTGCAGTGTATTGGGATCCATGCGATCCATCATCAGTGATTGTCCGAATACCGCCGGTTTCCAGATCGTGCCCTTCAAATCGATAACCAGCTGATCGGTTTCATGCAAGGCCTCTCTGGCGTGTCTGACGGAATCTGGATCTGCCCGGTTGAAAGCAAAGCTCCAGGAGAACATCATCCCATGCGAGCAGCCGATCATGCGTCCCAAAACGGTATAGGGGATATTGTGCCGGGTGGAGATTTCTGCGCCATGTCGGTAACATTCGGGGTAGAATGAAACCGGTACAATAGAACCGACATATTCAAAACCGCCCCCCTTTTTCCAGTCTGCGGATTTACTGATGGCCGGTTTCTGAATATCCTGGGCCACTCCCACCAGACCGCCGACCCCTTTGCTGATATACTCCGCCAGTTTGCCGTCGAAAAGCAGATGTCGTTTGAACTCCATCTCCTCGTCGGTATCTCCGGTGACATTAATACTGATATGATGCAACCGGTTGGAGAAGGGAGGAATGGCAGCACTGAACGCGACCAGATCCTCTGACTGGCCAATGTGGGACAGTTCA
>JAHJRI010000021.1 GCA_018830885.1 bacterium
AACTTGATGACTGTGGCGACCCCGCCTTGTTAGTTTGCTGAATAGTTACAATAAAATAAAACAAAACCATGCTGAACATCACTGCAGCCAGAAAGGCTAAAAAACAGTCGCTTGAGCTGAACATGGCCCCCCTGATCGACATGGTGTTTATCCTGCTGATCTTTTTTATTGTCACCACCAGTTTTGTCAAGGAGACCGGTATCCAGATCAACCGGCCGGCCGCAGCGACCGCAGTTGCCAAAACCCGGTCCAGCATTATGATCGGGATTACCCGGGAGAATCGGATCTTTATGGAATCCAGGGAGATCGACATCCGTGCGGTCAGGGCCAATGTGGAACGGGCCCTGGCGGAAAATCCTGAAGGTGAGGTCGTGATCGTGGCCGATATGGACAGTTCAACCCGGGCGGTGATCACCACCATGGATGCATGCACCCTGGCGGGAGCTGAGAATGTCTCCATCGCGGCCAGTCGGCCCAACACTGCAAATTAAGGCCGGACCCGATGAAAAGAGATCAAGCATCACGGCTGATCGATGGGCTCCGGTTCTGGGGGTTTCCCGTGCTGGCCGCCCTGCTCTTGAACGGACTTCTGATCATCTTTGTCCCCGGTCTCGTCAGTCCGGTGGCAGAGAAAACGCCCGACGTTGAATCGCTCTCCGGATTCAGACTGGTTCGCATCAACCCGCCCCTGCCCGCTGTGGTGAAAACCATTTTCCCTGCTGTGGAACCAGCCAGACCTTTAAACACGGAGCCGAAAATGACCCGATCCGTTCCCATACCACAGCAAAAACTGTTGCTGCCGCTGGATCTGAAGACCGATCTCCCGGCACCTCAGCTGTCTGCCGTCATGCCGCCGACCATGGATCTTACGCTGCCCCGACTGCTGGCGCCGAAAAGACCGGATCCGCTGCCGGCCGCCGCTGCCCCGGCACCGGACAAGCGCGTGCAGCTGCCACCGGTAACACCATCCCCCCCGGAAACAGCATTAACAACACCATCCCCCCCGGAAGCAGTGTTAAAAAGTGTCTATACACCGGAGGAGATCGACCGCCCCCTGGTACCCCTGGTCAGAAATCCGCCTGTCTATCCCAGACATGCGAAACGACGGAAAATCGAGGGATGGGTGGATATTATCTTTATCATCACGCCTGCCGGTGGGGTTGAGGACATTCAGATCACCGCGTCCCAGCCCCCGGAAATATTCGAGCAACCCGTGCTGCGGGCGGTCTCCGGCTGGCGATTCTCCCCGGGGATGGTCAACGGGAACCCGGTCAGAATCAGGGTCAAACAACGCGTCAGATTCGAGCTCAGCCATGGATCCGACTAAGATTCTCAGGATCGGTCTGATCACCTGCTGCCTGTTGCTGGCAAGTGGACAGAGGGGTCTGTTCGCCCAGGAAGAGATCCCGCGACCGGCCCATCTCATCCTGGACACAGTATCCCGGCTTATCGACAACCAGCGCTGGGATGAAGCCATCGCACAGCTGGAAAAATTTCAGGAACAGGCGCCGGAAAACAGCGGGCGGTCAAATAGAGACGGGTATCACCACTACCTGGTTAATTTTGCGCTGGGAAACGGCTATCTCAACACCGACAGACCCGGACGGGCGATTGAAAAATACAGGGCCGTCCTCAAAGACAGCCCTCGCTACCTGCCGGGCTGGTCCAATCTGGGAAAAGCCTATTTCCAGCTGCAGCAATATGCACAGGCGGCAGAAAGCTTCGAGCAGGCCTATGCGGTATCCCATGCCAGTCAGAGCCAGATGCTCTATCTGTCTGCCGTGGCCTGTCTGGCCGGGAAACTCCCGGAGAAGGCGCTGGAGCGGATACAGCGCGTCAGGCAACGTCATCCGGCGGAATTCACCCCCCCACGGCAGGAAACACTGGTGCAGGCTCTATTTGCCCTGAACCGCCCCCGTGAGGCATTGCCTGCGATTCGGGAAATTATCCGGAATGTGGACGGGCAGCAGAAAAAAACCTGGCAGGAGATATTGCTTTATCAGACCATATCCCTGAAACTGCAGAAGGCGGCATTGATCCTTGCGGAGGAACTGGTTCGGGAAGATCCCCTGGAGCCCCGCTGGTGGAAGGGGCTGGCTCATCTGCACCTGGCAGAGAACCGCCACCGGGATACCCTGGTGGCCATGACGGTTTACGCCCAGCTGCAGCCCCTGACCCCTGAAGAGAGGAAAATGGTGGCATCCCTGAATCTGACACTCAATATCCCGCTGCAATCGGCCCGGATATATGAAGACCTGATGCTGACCACACCGACCCCGGAAATCGTCCGGGGGCTGGTGCACAGCTACCTGAAACTCGGCAACCCGGATGCCGCCCTGAAATGGATCGACGCCGGTCTGCAGCATGTTGCAGACCTTGACCTGCTGATGCTTAAAGCCAACCTGCAGGTCGAACAGAACCAGTTTGCCGCCGCAGACAGAACCTATGCGACCGTCATCACCCAGGCACCCGACCGGGGAGAAGCCTGGCTGATGCGGGGCTACACCGCCTGGAAACTCGGGAAGACAGGGATTGCCCGCCAGGCGCTCCAGCGGGCGGTTTCATTCAGCGAACAGAAAGAATCCGCCCTGGCGATCCTGAAACAGATGCCCCCCAATGAACCACCCCGGGACAAGTGAGAAGCAACACTTTCAGCTTCGAAGGGGGGGGGTATCGACCGTGATTCCGAAAGTTGGAATCCAGAAAGATTTTACCTGGATCCCGGCTTTCGCCGGGGTGGCAAGACGAAGCAAGCTGCGGGGAATTTATCCCAAATAAGATTAAACCGGAAAACAGAAGACTGCCAGCAGCAGCGCCGGGCATGTTCAGCGAAAACCGATTAACCGCTATGAAACATCCACTGATTCGAAATCTCTTTATATCCATCTCGCTCACACTGTTGAGCATCGGGACTGCCTGCGGTGAAAAAATCGTTGTCGATCCCATCGGACGAACCGTCCACGTGCCGGATCACCCCCTGCGGATTATCTCCATGGCCCCGAGCGTCACCGAGATTATCTTTGCCCTGGAACAGCAGCACCGACTGGTCGGCGTCACCCGTTTCAGCAACTACCCGGCCGCGGCCCGCAGTCTGCCCAGGGTCGGATCCTATGTGCGGCTGGACATGGAACGGATCCTGGCGCTGCGCCCCGATTTGTGCATCGCAGTCAAAGACGGCAATCCCATCAATGTCGTCACCCGTCTGATGGAACTGGGAATTCCGGTGTATGCGGTCGATCCCCGTAATATCGCCGCCATCATCCAAACGGTGCAGGCACTTGGGGATCTGCTCGAGGCCGGAGAAAACACCGGCAGACTCGTGCAGCAGATGCAGCAGAGAGTCGGGCGGATCCGGGATCTGGTCGCCACCAGCCGAAACCGGCCGCGGGTATTTGTGCAGATCGGCATTTCACCGCTCGTGTCGGTCGGCCCGAACACCCTGGCCGATGAGTTGATCACCCTGGCCGGTGGCCGGAACGTGGTGACCGGCAGCAATCTGTATCCGGTCTTCTCCAGGGAGCAGATCCTGGGACTGGCACCGGAGGTGCTGATTATCACCTCCATGGCCAGGGAAAAAATCTTTGTGGATATCAAACGGGAGTGGCAGGAATGGCAGCAATTACCGGCGGTCCGTAATCAGCGCCTGTATCTGATCAACTCCGATCTGACCGACCGCCCCTCCCCCCGTTTACTGGAGGGTCTGGAATGCCTGACCGCGGCCATTCACCCGGAACTGCTGGATATGCAGGGACTGAACTGCCAATGAATATAATCAAGCGAATTTCCATTATTTCCATCATCCTTACCATCGTGCTCCTGTTGACCATGGTTCTTGGTATCTCGGTGGGATCGTCGGACCAGAACCTGCTGCATATGGTCAAGGCCTTGATCTACCCGGAACAGGACCCGGTGCTGTCCGCCATTGTGCTTAAGCTGCGTTTTCCAAGAGTCCTGCTGGCCGTGATTGCCGGTGCGGTCCTTTCACTGGGCGGGGTCGTGTTTCAATCCATTCTCAGGAATCCCCTGGCGGAGCCCTATATTCTGGGGATATCCGGCGGAGCGGCCATCGGAGCCATCCTCGGGATCATCATGGGTCTGGCACGGTTTCCGGGCGTCGGGTTCACTGCATTTGCCGGCAGCATCCTCAGCCTGATCCTGATTCTCTATCTCTCGAGCGGACAAACCATTTTCCAGAAGGACCGGCTGCTGCTGTCCGGGGTGATGGTCAACGCCTTCTGTTCAGCCGTGATCATGTTTCTGGTCTCCATCACGCGGGACGCCCGCCTGCACAACATTATTTTCTGGCTGATGGGCGACTTTTCCACCATCAATGCGTTGCAGGCCGGTCTGCTGCTGGTAATGGTCATCCCCTGTTTTATCATCATTTTCATGCTCTCCCACACCCTGAACCTGCTGAGCATGGGCAAAGAGACCGCCAAGTCCAGTGGCGTCCGCACCCGGCTGATTATCCTGGTTCAGCTGTTGACAACGTCGTTCATGGTCAGCCTGGTGGTGGGATACTGCGGACTGCTCGGTTTTGTCGGTCTGGTTGTGCCGCACCTGATGCGGATCCGACTGGGTCCGGATCACCGGGTCCTCGTTCCTGCCTGTATCCTGGGCGGGGGTGCATATATGGTCCTGTGCGACATCCTGGCCCGCACACTGCCTGAACAGGGCGAAATGCCCACCGGCGTGGTGACGGCCCTGATCGGCGCGCCTCTTTTTATTTACTTTCTGAAACGGTCCAACCGATGAACGCTGCCATCGAAGTCAACCACCTGACCTGCCGCTACGACGCACTGGTGACCGTTGACCGGATCTCCTTTTCCGTCACAGAGGGGGAGTTTTTCATCATTATCGGGCCCAACGGCTCCGGCAAGTCGACGCTCATGAACACCATTGCCGGTCTGATGCGGTCAGCCGGGGGTGAGATCCGCATCAAAAACCGACCGTTGAAAAGCTACACCCAGAAAGACCTGGCCCGGACCATCGCCCTGGTCCGGCAGCAGGCCAGTGTTGACTTCCCCTTTACTGTTGCAGAGGTGGTGATGATGGGCAGGGCCCCCCACCAGGGCATGCTGGGTCTGGAAAGAACAGCGGACCAGGCTGCGGTCCGGGAAGCGCTGACCTTTACCGACCTGCACCATCTGGCCAACCGCAAAATGCATCAGCTCAGTGGCGGCGAACGCCAGCGGGTTTTCATCGCCCGGGCCATCTGCCAGGATCCGGAGATCATGCTGCTGGACGAGCCCACCGCGGCACTGGACCTGGCCCATCAAACCCGGATCATGGACCTGATGGAAAAACTGAAACAGGAAAAGGGCACCACCATCGTCATGATCTCCCATGATATCAACCTGGCTTCACTTTATGCCGATACACTGCTTCTGTTGAAGAACGGACAGGTGATCAGGAGCGGCTCACCGGTTGCGGTACTGGCCTATGACGTCCTGGAATCGGCCTATGGCTGCAGCCTGCTGGTGGACACCAATCCGGTCAAAGCCTGCCCGCGAATTACCCTGGTGCCCGAATCCCAGCTTGAACGGATCCGAAAAGCAGGAAAGGGTTGATCTGACGAAGCAGTGCGGGAGAGGGGATAGCCGTTTATGGGTCAAATATCGCTCAACCCCCTCTTAAAGACCACACCGATTTTTCCGACCCATTCGCAGTGGCAGGACCCCGGTCCGTATCCCCCGGTATTCACAGTCACGGAGGAAAGGCCCCCTGGTGCCGGACTGAAACCTAATTGGAATCAATTTTGCAGTATGGTTCCAGTTAACGATCCGATTTCAAGGACGAACCCATCGTCGAGACGTTTTTTCAGCCGGAGTGAAACAGGTCCCATGCAACGATATCTATTGAAGCGTTTTCTTTTTGGGGTTCTGACCATCTTTTCCACCATCACCATTGTCTTTTTTGTGATGCGTGGTTTAAACCCCGCAGATCCCACTGCCATCATGCTGCCTCCGGATGCGACCCCCGAACTGCAGCAGCAGCTGAAGGTCAAATTCGGCCTGGATAAATCACTGTTCCGCCAATACGGAATTTTCCTCAAAAATGCTGTCAACGGGGATTTCGGGGAGTCTTTCCGCTACAACGAGCCCGCCCTGTCCCTGGTGACGGAGCGGATACCGGCGACGCTGCAGTTGACGGTGACATCCCTGTTCTGCTCGGTCCTGATCGGTATGGTTGTGGGTATTATCTCTGCGGTCAAAAGAGACTCGTTCTTTGATCGCTTCGGCCGGCAGCTCTCCCTGATCGGCATGGCCGTGCCCTCTTTCGCCATTGCCCTGTTCCTGATTCTCACCTTTGGTGTCATGTGGCGCATTTTCCCCATTTCCGGTCGCGGCGGGGTGAGCCACTATATTTTGCCGGTGATATCCATGTCCCTGTACGGGATTGCCAGTTTTATCCGCCTGAGTCGATCCTCCATGATTGAGGTCCTGAAGAGCGAATATATTGTCATGGCTCATATCAAAGGGGTTCCCAACCGCTGGGTCATTCTGGTGCATGGTCTGAAAAACGGGTGTATCCCCGTCATTACCATCCTGGGTCTGGTGATTCCGGGTCTGGTCATGGGTTCGGTTGTGATTGAAACCATTTTCTCCTGGCCCGGGGTCGGCAATCTGGTCATGGTTTCCATCTTTGCCAGGGATTATCCGGTAGTCCAGGTCATTGTGATCCTGATCTCAATCCTGATCGTCCTTTCCAACCTGCTGGTGGATATCCTTTATGCCTATATTGATCCTAGAATTCGCTATCAGTAACCCCTTCCGGAGCAACCCGCTCCGGATTCACCCGAGACGAACCCCCATATCGATCAGCCATGACTGAATCAGCAGCGGTCGCTGTCGACCGGATAGCGCATAAACCCAAAAATGACCGGCCCCGCAGGCGAATTCCCTATGCCGGGCTGGGTTTTATCACCGTTTTCTTCCTGATTGTGGTGTTTGGCCAGTGGATTGCGCCTTATGACTATGAATACTGGGATATGGAGAATATCACCCAGCCACCCGTCTGGATGACCGATGGATCCTGGCAGCACATTCTGGGCACCGATCCCCTGGGGCGGGACGTCCTGAGCCGGATTATCCACGGCGCCCGTTTCTCACTGGCCATTGCGCTCTCCTGCCTGATTGTTTATGGCACCATTGGCATTATTCTGGGATTGACCTCCGGTTTTCTGGGAGGAACGGTGGACATGGTCATCATGCGGATCTGCGACCTCTGGATGGGATTGCCCCCCATCATCACCGCCATTTTGATCGTTTCGGTGATGGGCCCCTCCTCCAAGGCCATTATCATCTACATCGGCATATCCGGGTGGCCGGGGTACACCCGGATCGTACGGGGAGAATGCATGAGTGTGGCCCAGAACGATTTTATCCGGCTGGCCCGGGTGGCCGGCTGCAGCAATTTCCGGATCATTGCTTCCCATATTTTCCCGAATATCGTCAATACATTGACGATCCTGGTGACCATGGATATCGGCGGACTGATCATCCTCACCGCGACCTTGAGTTTTCTGGGTCTGGGCACCCAGCCCCCATCCCCGGACTGGGGACTGATGATGAATGAAGGCCGGCAGTATATTACCTATGCCTGGTGGCTGGTTGTCTTCCCCGGTGTTGCCATCCTGTTTGCCGTACTGGGTTTCAACCTGGTCGGAGACTGGCTGCGGGACATCCTCGATCCCAAGCAGAAACTTCGATAGGTCTGACATATGACGCACAACAGCCAACCGATCCTGGAATTGAAAGGGGTGAAAACCTATTTTTCCACCACCAAGGGCGTCGTCAAGGCGGTCGATGACATCAGTTTCTCCATCTACCACGGCGAGATCGTCGGGCTGGTTGGCGAATCCGGTTGTGGAAAAAGCATGACCAGTCTCTCCATTATGGGACTCGTCCCCCAGCCCGCCGGGAAAACCGTGGCCGGGCAGATTCTGTTTCACGGGGAAGACCTGTTGAAAAAAAGCTATGAGCAGATGCGGCAGATCCGGGGCAACAAAATATCCATGATCCTGCAGGACCCCATGGTCTCGCTGAACCAGATTCTGTCCGTGGAGTACCAGATCGGAGAGGTGTTCCGCTTTCATGACAAGCCTATTCTCAAATCCCTGAGAGAGATGTGCATCCAGGTGCTGAAAAAAGTCAAGGTACCCTCACCGGAACTCAGGGTCAGGGATTACCCCTTCCAGTTCAGTGGTGGCATGTGCCAGCGGACCATCATCGGCATGGGGGTGGCCAACGGCCCGGACCTGCTTATTGCAGACGAACCCACCACGGCGCTGGACGTCACCATACAGGCCCAGGTGCTGCAACTGATGAAACAGGTCCAGCAGGAGACTGATGCCGCGATCCTGATGATCACCCACGATCTGGGAACGGTGGCCCAACTGTGCAGCCGGGTGATGGTCATGTACGCCGGCAGGATTGTTGAGAAGGCGCCGGTGCAGACCTTTTACAAGAACCCGTCTCACCCCTATGCCATCGGCTTGATCAAATCGGTTCCGGTACTGGGCCGGAAATCGAAACGCCTTTATTCCATCAAGGGACAACCCCCCAACCTGCTGGATCCGCCGCTGGGGTGCCGGTTTGCTCCCAGATGTGAACAGGCCATGCCGATCTGTCGGGAGGCATATCCACCGGAAATTACCCTGGAGAACGAACACCAGGTTTCATGCTGGCTTTTTGCCGAAAAGGGAGGGGTCTAAGATGACAAACCAGATCAAGATCCAGGTCAACAACCTGTCCAAACATTTTCCGATTACCGCCGGTGTCGTGTTTTCCAGAACGGTGGGGGTCGTCAAGGCGGTTGACAACATCCATTTCAGCATCCGCGACGGTGAAACGCTGGGCCTGGTTGGAGAATCGGGATGCGGGAAATCCACCACCGCCAATATGATTCTAGGACTGGAAAAACCCACCAGCGGCCAGATTCTGGTTCAGGGGGAGGATGTGGCCCGATTAAAGGGCAAGGGACTCTTTCGTTTTCGCCGAACGGTCCAGGCCGTTTTTCAGGATCCGTTTCGCTCGCTGAATCCCCGCAAGAAAATCCGGCAGATTGTGGGGGAGCCCCTGATGGTGCATCGAACCGGCACCGCCTGGGAGATCAAGAACAGGGTCCTGGAGCTGCTGGAGCTGGTGGGAATCGACCCGCAACGGGCGGATCTCTATCCCCACGAATTCAGTGGCGGACAACGCCAGCGGATCGCCATTGCCCGGGCGCTTTCCTTGAATCCCAGTGTGATTATCCTGGATGAGCCGGTATCTGCCCTGGATGTTTCCATCCAGGCGCAGATTCTGAACCTGCTGATCGACCTGCAGGAGAAACTATCGTTGACCTACCTGATTATCTCCCATGACCTGGCCGTTGTCGAACATGTCAGCACCCAGATCGGGGTCATGTACCTGGGCCGACTGGTGGAACTGGCACCATCGGAGGACCTGTATCAGAATCCACTGCACCCCTACACGCAGGCCCTGCTGGCAGCATCGCCGGTTGCCGACCCCGATGTCAAACTGGCTGCGGTGCTGGAGGGCGAAGTCCCCAGTCCGCTGAATCCACCCAGCGGCTGCAGCTTTCATCCCCGCTGTCCCGAAGCCCGGCCGGAATGCAAACTCAACGTGCCCCGGATGACCGAAATCAGGCCGCAGCACGTTGTCTCCTGTATCCTCTATCCCGGCTCCTGAAGCTGGCAGGGAGATCGAAACCGGCGACCCTGCCGGTTTCTCAGTGGCGATATCGGCAAGTCTCCATCCGGGGCAAATTCCCTGCAGCCCTCGCAGCGCGGGGCTGATGACAGCCTTCAGAAGAAGATCAGGGATCTATCTGCAGCGCCATCACCCACTTGTCCAGCACTTCAACCGCCGGCTGACCCGGGGCGGAGGTACAGGAGACGACGATGACCTTGTCCCCTTTGAATGCTGTCACGCCGACGGTGACCAGAGCGTATGTTCCGCCCCATTTCCAGGTCACCATGGCATAGTTGGCCTGGACACCGCCCGCCAGGGTCACCATTTTGTTTTCCCGCAGTTTGAACCGCTTGGCACCCGTCTGGGATTTTTCCAGTCCGTCCTTGAAGGACTCACCGGCCTTCTCCAGTGGACCGGTCTCCCCGGTCTTGTCATAGACCGATATGGTCAACACTGGCAGGGTTTGACCTTTGGGCAGTACCCGCACCACTTCTGCTTCACTGGCCAGCTTGTCCGTTCCGGTAAAAACCGAGTCCGGCCAGGCAAGGGAAAAACCCACCGTCTTATCCTGGTATAACCCGGGTTTGGAAACGATATCCGCAGCCTCCACCGAAACCAGAGACAGACCCACAAACAGCCCCACTATCAGCCACAATCGACGCAACAGTTTACCTCTCATACTTCCCCCTCATCAGAGTGATGCAAACGGGTACCCCCGGTCCTGACCGGAAGACCCAGAAAAAAGGCCGCCCCCTGAACCAGCAGCAACCGTTAACAAACAACAGATAACATGACAGATACCAATGTTTCATCTCCTATTTCACAATTTTGACCCGGTGCAGATTGAAGGTAAAGGATTCATTGGGTGTCCAGTTATACTCGATCTGGTCCGAATGGGCATAGATCATGTTGGCCCCGCAGAGGATGATGCCAGCTGCGTCTTCGGTCATGATGGCATGCACCCGCTTCAGGAGTTCCAGCCGTTTGACCGGGTCCATCTCCCTGGCCTGCTTCTTGACCAGGGTATCCAGCTCTTTCTGCCGGGGTCGATTGGAATAGGACGTATATGGACTGTCACTGGTGACACTCAGCAGCAGGCGGGTACTGGGATCCCTGCCACCGCCCCAGGAGTAAAGGGTCATATGTCCCTCCCGGGGATCCCGGTTCCGGGTATAGGTAGCCTGGACACCGGCCTCCAGCTGCTGAAGCTTGATCGTCATCCCGATCTGCCCCAGGTAGCGCTGCAGCATGGCTGCGATCATCCGCGCATTGGGCACTGCACTGGTATAGGTCAGGAGCAGGGGGTCGCCCGGCTTGTAGATACTTTTCTTCAGGTATTGCCGGGCTTTATCCGGATCATAGGCAAAAGAGAGATCCGGGTCGTACCCCAGTTCCGATTTGGAAGCATATGAATAGAGGGGATAGCCCTCACCCAGAAAGACGCGATCGACAATCTCCTGGCGGTTGACACCATACCGCATGGCCAGGCCGACATTTGGATCCTTGAAAACGGGATAATTGTCCGGTTTGACAGCCAGCCCATAAAGGCTGGGGACACTGGCCTCCCGTTTCACGACCACATGGGCGTTCCGCTTCAGACGTTTGACATGGTGGGGCAGGATATCGCTGACCAGATCCAGTTCCCCCGTCTCGAGCAGTGCCAGACGGGTAACATCATCCGGAACAACCATAAACTTCAGATACTTGAATTCTGTTTTCCAAACAGGATGCTCGGTGAAGGCTTCCATCAGGACGTACTCCCCGGATTTCCGCTCTTTGAATTTGAAGGGACCACTGCCGACCGGGTGTTTGCGGAATGTTTCCCGTCCAACCCGCTCATAATATTTTTTGGAGCAGATCCCCAGCCAGAGCAGTTCCCGCCAGGCAGCGTAGGGTTCATAGAGATGAATGATCAGGTTGTAATCATCCAGTACCTCGATCTCCTCAATCTCATCCAGGGCGGCAGCCATCAGGTTGGCATTTTTAGGATTGACCGCCTGTTCAAAGGTGAATTTGACATCGACGGCCGTAACCGGGTCCCCGGTGTGGAACATGGCCCCCTTGCGGAGCCGGATGCGGATGGATTTGTTGTCCGGCAGTATCTCCATGGACTCGGAAAGAGAGTTTTCCAGTGTCCGCTCTCCCGTGACCGGATCGGCAACCAGCAGGGCTTCGTGCATCACCATGATCACCGGCAGTTCAATTCCGGTCTTTATTTCCAGCATATTCAGGGTTGACGGTTCATACATCAGTGCAACCCGAACCTCGTCCTTTACTTTTGCCATCAGCGAACCGGCAGCCATCAGCAGACCGCTCATGGCCAATATTGCTGCAAGAATCAACACCCTCTGTTTTTTCATCTTCTTCCTCCCGATAGTTGAAAAAAGTGATTGCCTCGGGTCATCATACAGCAACTACCATACCAGACCGCCAAAAGAACAAAATAACATCATTTCAACCGAATACGAAGGAACTTGCCCTGTATACAAGGCTAAAACATGTCAAATTAAAAGCAATGAGCGGGATTTAGCACATTTTAAGCGAAGGGTGTTCCATATTGACGCCATGGAACCCCCATGGGGATGGAAAGTAAATATTTTTCCAACCTCATGTGGCAGATCTGAAAGAGGGGGTCCCGTTCCCCGTGAGGGGAATCGGGGAGTCCGCGTCATAACGGCTGGGATACCACTACCGGATGAAACCGGGGAATCCCGCGAAAATTGGTATCCCCTTTGCAGATTGCATCCCATGACACTCGTTCCACTATGACTCAACAAAACAGCCATCCAGACTGACCTGACGAGGCACTCGACCG
>JAHJRI010000257.1 GCA_018830885.1 bacterium
TTCCTAGTGCGCCAGGCCAAGCCTGCGCAATCCAGCTGGTTGGGAAGCCAGCCTGACAAAGTTAGCCGACCGTCAGAACCGAGTTTTGCATCTATGGGGGTAACCGCATGGGTGAAGCGTAAACAGGGTGACAGTAGGCCGTAATCCGAAAGGGTGAAGGTTTTCAGCCCCGAAAATGGATATGTTGTGAAGCAGCCCAGGTAGTTAGGAATACTGAAGGCAGCAACGAAACCATCGTTACAGGCGAGATGGTGGATACTTCACCGGGGTCATAGTCCACAGCATGCTGTCCAAGGGATTGTGTAGGAACCTGGGAGAACCTGTGTTTTCCTCCGAAGTATGGGGGGTACTCGAAGCCGAGGAGACAAGGTTAGAGGATGAAACACAGGTAGTCGGATCAACTCATAGTACCGTTGAGACCGGGTAATGCCGGAGGAGGGAAGGGGTTGACAAACAAATGTATCGATAAGAGGAAACAATGACAGGCTCAGAACTGAAGAAACCATTGTTAACGAAATTGAATCGACTATCGGAGCTGGCAAGTAAAGATCCAAGACTGAGGTTTACTTCACTGGCTCATCTTCTTGATGAAGCGTGTCTGACGGAGTGTTACGGGGAACTGAATCGATATGCCGCCTACGGCGTCGATCAGGTTGATTGGGAAACCTACGGTGAAAACCTGAGAGGGAACCTGACCGATCTGATCAGCCGTATGAAAGGCAATCGATACAGAGCCCAGGACATTCGGCGGGCATGGATTCCAAAACCGGACGGTGGAAAACGTCCGTTGGGAATTTTGATACTGGAAGACAAGATCGTACAAAGAGGCGTGGCCAAAATCCTGGAAGCTGTCTATGAACAGGATTTTCTGGATGTCTCGTTTGGATTCCGGCCCAATCGAAACGCCCACGACGCCCTTCGCAGTCTGGAATTGATCATCATGAAAGGTGGGATAGAACACCTGTTGGACGTGGATATCAAAGGTTACTTTGATCACATCGATCACGGTTGGCTCATGAAAATGCTGGAAGAGCGGATCGCAGATCGACAGGTCCTTCGTCTGATAGGGAAGTGGTTGAAGGTTGGAGTACTGGAAGAGGGCAGGATAACCCGTATGACCGGGGGCGTGCCCCAGGGCGGAGTTATCTCTCCACTGCTGGCCAACATCTACCTGCATTATGTTCTGGACTTGTGGATTACAAAGAAGGTCCCCGGTATGTTAAAGGGACAAGTCTACCTGGTCCGATATGCAGATGATTTTGTGATTGGCTGTACATGCCGTGAAGATGCGAATGCGGTATGGAGGATGTTGGGGGACAGACTGAGTCAGTTTGGCCTGGAAATATCTTCGGAGAAAAGCCGTCTGATCGAGTTCGGCAGGAAGACGTATTGGAAGAACAGGAGTAACGGTCGCAAGACCGGAACTTTTGATTTCCTGGGGTTTACCCATTACCTGACCAAAAGCCGAAGAGGCAACGTCAGGTTGGGGCGTAAAACGATCGGCAAGCGTATGCGCAGGACGCTGATCGATTTAAACGACAGACTCAGGAGATGGCGCAGTGCGCTTCCTTTCAAGGAGCTTTACCAACGTCTTCGTCGAATTCTGACCGGTTACTACAACTACTACGGGTTTGCAGGTAACATGGACACGTTGAACAAATTCGATTATGTTGTTCGTAGAATTTGGTTCAAGTGGCTGAATCGGCGTAGCCAGCGGAACAGTTTCAACTGGGAGCAATTCCAGAAGATGCTCAAGAGATATCCGTTGCCGCAACCGAGGATACTGAAAACCTACTCCTGGATTTACGCGACAGTTTTGTGAGTTTGTTTGAAGAGCCGGATGCGGGAGATCCGCAAGTCCGGTTCTGTGAGGGGCTGGCTGCCAACCGGTATATGGTTGTAATAATGTGGCACCGCCGGGAAACCAGGCGGAAAACAGAGAAGACAAACCACAACCTATAGTACCGGGAGGGACCAGTCTACTCGACTCATCATCTCATCCACCCCGGATGGATCGTTTCAGGTCTGCAACGCACCGACATAAAAATCGGACAAATCGATTGTCTTTTGTATGACCTGGATCTGATAGAGAACCTGAACGGAGGTCTCAAAATCTTTCCGGTTCAGGCTACCGATGGGTTGCTGGGAAGCCCCGACCAGACGCATAACCTCATCCAGCATCCGTTGCTGGTGGGACTTTGCGGTTGGCATGGTACTGCGATCATGGTGTCGCATGACCAAATCCAGGGTTTCCTCCCGACAATCAGCGGCCGCCTGCCACCCTCTGATGGATGCATCAATAAAGGCCTGACATCCACCCGGGTCCTGTTGGTAGAGACCAGGTCTTGTATAAAGACTGTCTTCGAGGATATTAAACCCATGATCGGCCAGCGCAAAGATTACCAATTCCTCCAGATTTATTCCGGAATCAAGCACAGCAAAGAGCTCGTTGTAACTCATAATCGTGAGTAAATCAAATTCTCCCTTGTTCCAGCGTTTGATATCTGTCCCATGATAGACATATTCCATATCAAGGTTGTGGGTTATATCCAACCCTCTGACCGGAAAGAGAAATATTCCGCCCCAGGAACTGACTATTCGCTTTTTCAAATCAGTAACATTTTTGATTCCAGAACTCTTTTTTGCAACTAACATCAAACCACTTCGTTGAAAAATCTGGGCTAACATGGTTAATCTGGCCCCTCTGGTCTGAGTTACCAGAGCTGCCGAGAGCCATGAAGTGCCAAAATCGATTTCCCCCCTGACCAGATTAAACAGTGTATTGGTTTGCGGGCCCCCGTCTACGAGTGCGACAACAATCCCGGCCTCCTGATAATACTCTCTTTCCAGAGCCATGTAATAGCCCGCAAACTGAGCCTGGGGCAGCCAATGGGTCTGGAACAGGTAGGGCGTTTTTGAGATGATTGTCAATCCCACCTTCGGGCTATCTTCCTGAGTTGTCGCCCTTTTCCTGATTTGAAGATCGGATATAGCCTGCATCAGGCTGATGTGGATTCGCTCTATTTCGCTGTTTTGTTTACTTGTGGCTTTTTGAAATATATTAATCAGCTCTTCCGTTTTCCCGGATTTATCCACCAGGTCATTAAAGGCCTGGGTTGATTGTCGAACCTGGGATTCGCTGGCGCTAATGCTGTCTATAATTTCGGTCACCAGAATCTGGGTGGATTCCGCAGCCTCTTTTGCCTGTTGAGCCAGACCACGAATCTCCTGGGCGACCACTGCAAAGCCCTGACCTGCCTTTCCGACTCTTGCTGCCTCAACTGAGGCATTTAACGCAATCAGATTTGTTTGAAAGGCGATATTATCGATAGATTTAATGATCCGACCAATTTTAGCAGAGCTCTGGTTGATCGCTGACATAGCATCGGCGGTATCGTTCACCACTGCCTGATTTTCTGATGCGATTCGCCGGGATTCAAGGGTCATGCGGTTGGCCTGGATGGCAGTTCTTGAGGTTTCAAAGACCGATTCCACCAGTTGCGCCATTTCGTCAAGCAGATGATCAACTTTATACAGGCGGTCGTTTCTATCCTTTTCTTTGGCTTGCAGCTGATTCTCCCGCTTTGCCACGAGTTGCCGGAATAATTGGCGGATCTGATCTGAGATCTCCGGAGAAAACAGTTGTCGTGCCAGGGAGGAATCCTGGCTCAAAGCTGACTGTATGCCGGGTAATACATGACTTGCCAGTATGCTATGAGGCGCTTTCTGATTTTCGTCTTCACGGATGCGATCATATTCCTGCTGCACATATCTATCCAGCAACGCTTGAATATCATTGAAACCGGGAATCGAACGGGTATTGATCACTTCCGGCTCTGTGTCTCTCGCAGACAGGAGATTTTTAAGTGTTAAAAGCATGTCCTCATGACTAATATGGTTTCGTTCATAGAGAAAGAAAAGCAGGCAATACCCAAGCGAGATAGCCAAGCCGACACCAAACACGAATAACCATGAAAATCCAAATTGTTTTTCCAGCAGGGATAAAATTGTCACTCCGGAAATAGATAAAAGTATCAGTATAATCGGAATAATTCGCTTCATATCAATCCGTTTTTAAATATTTGAAAATCCATTTTGGTTGAATTTTATTTGGGAATCATTCCTCGAAGTTTGGGGCGTGCTGGCATCCAGGATTCCGGCTTTCGCCCATAATAGGGTCTTACCCTTTGAAATTACGAGGGGTTGTCGTTAGAAATAACTTCGCCAAAAGAAACACTCTGATAACCTTCAAGAGGAGAAACCATGCGTATAGATTTAGTATACTCGGGATCGATCTGGCAAATCACAATAACCAGAGGGTGCACCAAAAACATGTGGTATGTGATCATAACCGCTTCAAGAGGCTATTTATTCAGAAAAACGCCTGAATCCATCCTTGGCGCTCCTGGAATCCATCCCTGGCTTCCAAGGTTTTCTGAACAAACAACCGCTTTCCGCTTACAGGTACCCACACATATTTGGTGCACCCTCACCAGATGGTTGGTGTTGACCAAAAACATGAGGAGGTTATCAACAAAAGGGTCAGCCGAAACAGACTTATCGAATTTATTACCAATCTCCAACCATGTGCTGTTGCCATGGAAGCATGTTCGGGAGATCACTGTCTGGGAAGGCAATTCAGAGAGCTTGGACACAACATCTAGCTGCTGTCTCCCCAATATGTTAAACCGTTTGTTTTCACAAATAAGGATGATCAGGCATTTAAATCGGTCATTTTAGACAGCAAAGAACTGAAACTGATGTACAGTAATAAATCCATCCTCGACGAATTCCTTCCTATCTGATATTCATCCTGCCATCAGTATCATGAATATATAGGTTTTAAAAACGGTCACCATATAGCCATAAAACACATCAATATTGAGTCCACTCCGAAAAGCCAAAAAATAGTCACCCCGGACTTGATCCGGGGTCCAGATGTATATGTCTTAACGGGATTCCGGCTTTCGTTGCAATGGCGGTTGAGGGTGATTTTTGACTTTTCGGAGGGGACTCTTTTTTTGAATCAGACAGTAATCACTAGATAACGCACGATGGAAAAAGCGAACATATTGATTGTTGAAGACGAGTATATAATTTGTGAAGAAATTAAATTCATGGTGGAGAATCTGGGATACATCGTGACAGATACCACAGATAGTGCTGAAAAAGCATCTGCTTTGCTGGAGAAAATAACACCCGATTTGATATTAATGGACATTCGATTGGCAGACAGAGTGGATGGAATCGAATCCGTAAAAATCATACAATCTCAATATGGCATTCCGGTTATATTCTCAATTGCATATACGGATGTGAAGAGAATAGAGCAGGTCAAAATAACAATGCCATTTGGCTATATTCTGAAACCAGTTCAGGAAAGAGATCTGAAAGTGACACTTGAGATGGCTTTGTATGTGGCGAAGGTTGACAAGGAAAAGAAACAATCTGAACAAAGATTGCATGAAAGTGAGGAAAGATTTCGGTCAATCATGGAAACAGCCGTTGATTCAATTTTCTGTAAAGATTTGAATCAACGGTATACAGTTGTAAACGCAGCAATGATGGATTTAATGGGATGCAACGAGGCGGATTTAATCGGAAAAACGCCGGCAGAGGTATTCAATAAAGAAGAAGCGGCTATTGTTAATGAGGTAGATCAGCGGACGCTGAATGGCGAAGAGGTCAGTGAAATACGATCGCTTACGATTGCCGGGAACATGCATATTTTTCATACGATCCAGGTGCCTGTATATGACCCGCAAGGCAACATTTCAGGTATTAGTGGAATTGTAAGGGATATAACCGAGCATAAACGAGCAGAATTAGCATTGCAGGAGAGCGAACGTAAATATCGCGGACTGGTGGAAGGATCCCTGCAGTCCATATTTGTCGTTCATAACAACGGGGTTTATCAATATATGAACACAATGGCCGCAAATCAATTGGGTGGTTTTCCAAAAGACTATATTGGAAAAACGATTTGGGACTTGTTCCCGGATAAAGTCGCTGAAAAATACATGAAGGACATAAAAGAAGCCATCATTAATAAAAAAATGGTCATAACCATAAATGAGACCGTGGTGAATAAGGTAACACGATGGTATCACGTGCGTATTCAACCTCTCATTGAGAATTCTGGCGAATGTGATAAAGCACAAGTCATTCTGACCGATTTTACGGAGCAAAAAATCTTAGAAAAGGAACTAATACAGGCAAAAGAGCAGGCTGAAGCGGCCAATCAAGCTAAATCGTCTTTTTTGACAAATATCAGCCATGAATTGAGAACGCCCATGCAAGGAATCATTGGGTTTTCCAAATTAGGTGTCAGTAAAGGAAATACCCTGACCATGAATAAAGCGTTGGATTATTTTGAGAACATATCTGAAAGTGCAGAGCGATTGATGAAATTGCTCAATGACATTTTGGATTTATCAAAACTTGAATCCGGAAAATATGATTATACGTTTAAGCTTGAAAAATTATCATTATGGGTTATCTCAATCATCGAAGAACAATCTGCTATCATATCGAAAAAGAATATCAATATCGATTTTAAGATTCCTGAAAATGAACCTGAAACTATGTTGGATATCGCTAAGATCATGCAGGTGATAAGAAATCTTATTGCAAACTCGATAAAGTTCTGTGAACCGGATCAAACTATAAAAATGCGAATCGGAGAGAAAGAAGACCATCTTCTTTTTTCCATTTCCGATAACGGCGTAGGAATCCCGGAAGATGAATTAGAATCGGTGTTTGAAAAGTTTAGGCAGAGCAGCAGAACGATGACGAATGCTGGTGGAACAGGTTTAGGATTAGCTATCTGTAAAAAAATAATTTTAAGACATGATGGATTGATATGGGCAGAAAACAATCCCGATGGGGGTAGTATATTCAAATTTCAAATTCCCATTCGTTTAGATTTGAATTAAGGGCGCCTTGATTAAATGGAACTCAGTCAGCATCAAAAGGTTGGTGTTTCAAGAACCTGGGAAGCCAGGGATGACTTCCCGGAGACTCGTGCGTTTCTTCAAAGATCAACCTTTTGATGCGGTAGGTTCGATAATTTTAAATGATTGAAAACGAGCTGATATGAAAGCATTGGAGAGTGAAGAGCAATTAATTGTTTATGTAGACATAAAGAGTCCATACGCCTTTGTGGCTATTCGGCCGACTTTGGAGCTGGAAGCGTCCCTGGGCATTCGATTTGACTGGAGGCCCTTGACACTCGATATACCCAGTTACCTGGGTTCTGCTAAAAAGGTGGATGGAAAGGTAGTGGAATCAACACGAAGCGAAGTGCAGTGGCGATTCTTGAAATACGGATACAGAGATGCCAGACGATATGCCGAAAGGCAGGGTTACATACTGAAAGGAACCGAAAAGATATGGGATTCCAGCATTGCTAATATCGGTATCCTATGGGTTGTCCGGAATAATCGAGACCTTTTGAAAAATTACTTTGAAGTGGTATATCCACCATTCTGGAGGCGGGAACTTGATATTGAAGATTTTCAGGTCGTGGAAAACTGCCTGGAATTAGCCGGGGTTGACTCAAAAGGATTCAGGGATTTTTGTCAACATGAAGGACGTAAAATACACGATAATCTTCAGGCGCAACTGCACCCCCTCGGAATTTTCGGCGTACCGACCTACGTTGTCAGGGGGAAGATACTATTCGGACGCGAACACCTGCCCCTGGTACGGTGGCTGCTTACCGGCTCCAGGGGACAAGCGCCGGATATTGCGTACGAAATATCTGATTCCGTATAAGATGATTATTCTTTGAATCATAATTTGAAAGAAAACATTATGCTGAAGATATATTTGGATTTTAAATCGCCGATGTTTTATCTGGCGTATAAACCCACACTGGCGATGATAGAGAGACATCAGATGGTTCCGGAATGGATTCCGTTTCGTTCAATTCAGGAACCGGTACCACTGCGCTTGGCCGAGGAAACCAAAACCCAGACCCATCTGCGGATCAGGGCTGAAGCCCGGCTGAAGACGCATCTCATGTATGCGGAATACCAGAAACTACCGATGAAGTTTCCACCCGTACCGGGTGAAACAGACCTGGCATTGGCGGCTCTGTTACATCTGCAGACCGATCCCGGCAATTTCATCCAGGCGGCTTTGGAGGCATACTGGATCAAGAATGCAGATTTGAACAGTTTCGAGGTGGTTTCGAGTATTTTATCCGACGTCGGTATTGATCCTGCCCAATGTGACTTTGCTACTTACCTGACCGAACTGGAGGCCATTCAGAAAGATGCCTGGGATGGAGGAGTTGTTGATGCACCTGCATACGTTATCGGGGGTCAGGTATTTATTGGTCGCGAGCATTTTCCCTGGATCGAATCACTTATTGTTGCCCAAAAGAGGGTGGCCAGTTCCCTTTCCGGATAGAGCAGCGCATTTTTATGATTCAACGTGTTTACTGATCGAATACCTGTTCGACCATTTGAGAATTCCTGCGCCGATATAACGGCTGATGATAAACGAATCAGTATCAATCTTGAGACGTCAGCTGATTATGTTTTGGTTTTTTCAAGTTCAAGTTCAGTTAATTCAAATAAGGTTGAGGCAATATGTCAGAGTATCGATCTTTTAAAGACAGCATATATGAGGGTATTAAGCCTGAGCTTCGCAATAAAAATTAGTCGATTCTTCATCATTATTAAATCTCGCCGCCGTTCAGATAGAGCTTTGATACGATCTCTGTCTCATTTTTAAAAGCCTCACCTGCAAAGCACATCCGTAAAGACTGATTAAAAAAGGTGTTTAAATCCTCTTCTGATGCCTGGCTGTTTACCACGACTTTTGTAATCACCGTATCGATGTAGCCGGCTATCTCAGGGGACCTGGAGTTCTCCTGTCTATAATTGACCTGTTGTTCTACACGGTAGTTATTAATATCAGGCCTGAAAACCGTGCGGTGTATGAGTCTGAAAAACTCGTTGTTTAAGTCAAGCTGGGACATCAGGCAAAGAGCCATTCCGGCGGCCAGATAATCCAGGGATGTGGGCGCTTTATCCAGGCCGTCGGTTCCATAGCTGTCGTCTGCGTAGAGAATCCAGGCGGCATAGTTCTCCTGAATAGCTCTAACGGTTACTTTTTGCAGATAGGGTCTTTCTGCATCTGCAGCCGACTCGGCTATGGCAACCACAGCGAATTCGATATGACCCTTGAAGAATGCCATCGGACTAATACCCACATCCTCACCCACTTCGAATGTGGCCGGTTTCGGTGCGGCGGTTTTGGATGTAAGGGTCAAGTTATTATCGACTGAAATGGGATCGGGTACCCTTCCTCCGCGGGAACCCTTCCCATCCCAATGGTTTCCGTTGATGACCAGTTCGGTTTGTATCTCCGTCTTGTTGGCCAAACCTTCCCCTGCGACCCAGGCTTTTAAAGCCATTTTCTTCAGTTCAGATATCTTTTCAGAAGATTCCTTGCTTTCAATCAGAATATTGGCAATCACCTTATCGGTATATCCAGCCCATTGATCGGACATCGGATCGTCGAATCTGAAGAGAACCTTGGCCTCTACTTTCACGGTGTCAATATCCAGGTTCAGTATCTCTGCGCTGCGTTGCACCTGAGTCAGTAGATTGGATGCAATTCCGGTTGTCAGATAGCTTAAGGGGTTGGGCGATGATTGTTCATAGTTGATTCCCCCCTCATCACAGAGCAGCTGCCATGAGCTGAATCCAGCTTCGCCCACCGGCTGCACCGTTCCTTTCTTCAACATAAAAGAGTCTTTATTCAGAACCCTTTCGGCGACAACGACGACATTCTCACTGACAGACCCCTTTGAAAAGTCGGCTTTTGCCGGTCGTAATGCGGTCGGTTCCGGACTTTTTTCAACTCTGCTTTGGACGTGATATTCAATTGAAGAAACGTTTTGCTCTTTATTATCTGTGGTGCATCCTGCCATCATCAAGATCATTACTGTCGTTATGATACTGGCATGCCATTTCATTTTTTCGCCTTACGCATAATTAACGCCTTTTCGGATTTAATTCTTTGGTTTGTATACTGTTTTCCTTTAAAAAAAGATTAAGGACCTTCAACTGCTCAAAATAAGATTTCTAGTGTTCCTGGGTTTCGAGTAGAGACATTGTTTTTTCAATTTCTGCTATAACATCTTGATTCAGGGGTTTGTTCAAGCCCACACCATAAAGAACCACTAGCATAATTGACATCACGATACCCAGTGTAGCGAGTTTTTTCTGCTTCAGATAGTTCCTGATTGGCTTGAAATTAAAATAAATATGAAAACAGCCGCCGAGACTCATGAGGATCCCGAAGATCTTATGAACCGGATGCATCTGAAGTTGAAATGCTATACTGTCTAAAAAAAACATCATCATTCCGGATGTTGCTAATGCTACAAAAGAGACGGCCAGCAAGACGGAAATTGCTTTCCTCAACATATTTTTCTCCAGTTATTCAAACCTGAAATTAGTTCCTTTTTTAAATTACCTGGTTGATCCCTGCCTGGGGTTTGCGGTGATTGCAGGTTCCGGCAGTTACATTTTCAAACATTAAGCCCCATCGGCTTTAAACCCCTTTAAAAGTGACTTATAGTCTTGATTATCCCCTCTTTTCATGCCGTTCACCGGGGCAGTGATAGATTTGACACCGGCAGAGAAAAGGACCGAATCCTTGTCTTTCTGCGCTGATGCAACGAATTTGGGGATGGTTTCTGCACTGCATAACACCACAAAGGTCCAAAACAACAATATCGATAGCGCCTTTTTCATCAGCCAGCCTCCTTTTTGGACTTTTCGTTAAATACAGCATGCAGGGGCAGGTTGCTTATGTCTGCTGTTGATTTTGGTGCAAAGGCTTTTCTGGCAAAACGCAGATAGAAAAAGATGCTTGACGCCGGACAAAACAGATTGCACCAGGGCCTCTTGATCACCAATGAAGCAATAACAATTAATATGGTCAAGCCATAAAGAATCCCGGAGCCAATAAAATTGAAGGCCTTGCTGAAAGGCTCATACATGGCATCCGACGGCGTCTGGAAATAAAGGGCAGCGACTAAAATGGCCCAAACGAAAAATCGACTGATCCACTCCATCCACGGATATTTTTCAGGTCCTTTACAGCCGGTTATTTTTCCGAGCCCCTCCTGAACAGCACCAAAAGGGCAGATGTAGGTACAATAGACTTTTTTTCTGGTAACCAGAAACGTAACGATGGCCAGCACCATACACAGCATTGCCGAATAACTGGCCAGGCCTTCCAGCCATGTACCGCTGATAAAGCTTACTACGGTTGACATGGAAAACAGCGTACCAAACAGGAACCCCATCGTCACAACCGAGAAAAGAAGCAGTCCGGCCCGTAACTGTTTTTTCCGCGGAAGATCTTTATAGACCAGGAACAACGCTGCCGCGAAAACGAATACGATCAGCAGCAGTTTGGCTGTCTCGGGAGTGGCGGCGGCGTCTTCTTTACCGATAGCCGGCATCCCGAATTCAGCCACCCCGATTTTATTGGCAGATGCTTCTATCCCTCTGGTGATCGCCGTCGATGAGATGGTGGCCCCACTGATACCATCCAACTTTGGCATCTGATCAATCCGAACCCCTGTATAAACATTCAGAATTCCAAAACCGACGACTTTTTCCAGATAAGACCGTGTATCCGTACTCTCCAGAATAGCCGTATAGAGAATGGTTTTCTGTTTATCCACTGCGGTCGCGACCGTCAATGGCCCACCGTAACTGGGATAACTATCACTGGTGATAAAAAGTGTGTCACCGGTACTTTTTCGTCTGGCTTGATACAGATCCTGATCAAGCTGTCGGACCTGTGTAATATCAGCTGAGATATGGCTGAGACGCCTGCCCATTTCCCCCTGTTTCCTCATTTCACCCCCGACCCAGGCCAGCGCCAGGGTGGCTGGAATCAACAGGACGACAATCCTTTTTGCGAAGTCCGACACTGCTCACTCCTTAGACAGGTGCCTTTTTGAACACGAACAGTTTTAACAGGATCGCCATGGCAATGACATGGGGCAAGCCCAGATAGCCAATAAAATACCACCCTCCCTGACTTTCGTATTCTCCCATCAGGGTAAATCCACCTGCCACGACAAGGCTGAATGAAATAAAACAGCCATAAATCAACACCATCTGCCACCATTGCACAGATTTCTTAAAATGCTTCAACCATTCATAGGCACCGGCAATGACCAGTATTTGCATCATTCCCATGCCCATCCAAAACAGATAATTGAGAATCGTCGTTCCTGGAAACATATCAGCTCCTTAATTTCGGGTTATCGGTTATTAGCTCATTCCATGGTATTCCCACGTTTTTTCAATACCTTCAAATACCTCTTCCGCTCTCAAATACCAGGGCGGGTTGTGGTATACATCCTCTTTTCCACCAAGCCAGTCTGATTGAAAGTCCTGTCCTTTTGGAATCCGAAAGAAATTCTTCTGCATGGCCAGTAATCCGTCCGCCACCAGACCCGTTGGATCACGCGGCTCCAATTCCCTTGAGATGGTATGAATCCAGGTATTCTTCCGTGAATAGGGGCAAACGCCGATACATACCCGGCAACCCAGCGCATCCACAGTTTGCCCGGAAGCCCACTGGTTATAGCACTTTTCCTCATCCAGCTTCCAGCGTTTAAAACCACGCACCACCGTATTGGGCTCATCCTCAAAACTGATGGCTCCCGACGGACAGGCTTCGGCACAGATCTTACATTTCATACAAAACTCGGACATCTTGACGCTGATCGGTTGATCGTATTCAAAGTCGATATTGGTTACTACAGCAGCCGGGCGGACATTGCAGCCAAGTTCAGGCACCATCACCATCCCTGATCGACTGTATTCAGCCAGACCGGTTAGTAGCAGTTGGGGCTCCATCATGATCTCATAGTGGTAACCTGGAAACTGCGCGCGCGCCGGATATCCCAATTCATTGATAAATCGCTCCAGAAGTCCGGCTGTTACCCGGGACCGGAAGTAAGCATCATAAGATGTACAATATCCGATGGCAGAATAGGTCTGGTCCCAGTACATCGGCACACCGAAGACGATGATACTCTTCCAGTGCTCCGGGACCTTGCCCCCCCATTCAGCGCCACCGTTCGGCATGCCTCTCATTTTATTAGTGAACATGAACCGCGGATCGAATTTCCCAATGGCGACAATAGATGTCCCGAAGAGGTGAGCCATCCGTTTGATCAGCTTTGCAGCGTGCTGCGGAGATTTAAATTCCATCGGTTTTTCCCGCTTTACATGACGGTAGTCCCATTCTTCCGGGGGTATCGGCTTACCGGTTTCCTTGAAAACATCATCCGGATCTTCAGGGATGGTGGCACCGTGGCGATTATACATCCCTCCCTGACACAAAGCTTCCGTATAGGCTGCTGACAGAGTATAGCGCAGGTGCTTTCCGTTTTTCCAATCTTCGCGACTCTTGCCATACTTTTGCAGAGAATCCATCATAATTGGATATTTATCCGGGTGTTTTCGGTAATAATCCCCCACGCCACCGGGGAGTTTTTCCAGACCCATTCCCGGATGCCATACCCCTTTTTGAATCATGCCGATAATCTCTCCAATACGATCAAAGATAAAATCGTAGCGATCCGGCCTTTCAACCTTGCCAACCGGCTCCATCATGGCTGCTGTTTTAACGCGGAATGGTTCCCGGTTGAAGAACATGTCGCCCCCCTGGTAGGTCCTCCCGTAGCCGGTGTAGGCATCATCCGAACGGCCGATCTTAAATCCGGCGGCCCCTGCCCCAGCTACAGTCGCCGTAGCAGCCGCGACACCACCCAGTTTCAGGAAATTCCTCCGGGAGACATCACTTTTTTCAGGCTTTAGGGCTTCATCAATTTGTGGCTCGTTGAAGTCCATCTCATGTTTTTTATAGTTGGCAGGATCGCTGACAATGGACATGCCATCCTTTTTGCCGGTATCCGTTTTTCCGTTTTTCATTCTGTCCTCCTATCGATTTTCAACATCAGGGTTGAGGCGTGATTAAATGGTTGCGTTCAGGGCTGCGCCTAAAAAGGTTTCAAATTGCGGATAGTTTTCTGAAACCACCTTTACATATCGCTGAAATCCTTCCGGATTCCTTTCCCTCAATCTTTGGATGCGAATGACAACAAAGTCTCGGATATCGAGATCCATATTGCATAGATCCACGTGACAACTGACGGCTTCTTCAATCCGATCCATTTCAATCAGGGCATCACCTTTGATTTGGAGCGGCAGAGCTGCCAGGCCAAAGGTCATCAAAGCCTGATCACATCGGATAATGGCTTCATCATAGTGTTTGGTCTCGAGAAGTGAAATGGCCAGTCCCTGGGTGGATTCGAAATGTCCGTCATTGATTTTATGTGCTTTCCGGAAGTGGGGCAGTGCGTCCTCATACCGCCCCAATTGGAGGAGGGATGCTCCGGCCAGAAACAGCAGCTGCCCGTGATCCGGTCTTAAGGCCAGAGCGCGGGTAAACAGGGTAGATGCAGCCTCATGTTTTTCCAGATGCACATAACAGTGTCCCGAGTTGACCAGCGCATCAAAATGGGCATCGTTCTCCGCCAAAATACAACCAAACTGTTTCAGGGCATTTTCAAGATCACCGGTTTGCATCGCCAACGTTGCAGCGTTATAACGGGCAACGACATAATCCGACCTGATCAGTAACGCATTTTCAAAACAGATCATTGCCTGGTCAAAATCTTCCAGTTCAATGCGGCTCAGTCCAAGTTCATTCCAAAATCTGGATCTTGACGCGACGCATGCGGGTTCTTCGTCCCGCAAACGTGTTTCCAGAAAATGGACCAGCCCTTTGTGATCTTCCTTTTCCTTGAACAGGCAAATGCTCTTTTCAAGTGATTGATCGCTCCAGGAACGGTTGGTGTTTTCAAAGATAACGGTCATGATTGTCTCCACGTTTTTCATTCAGGATGGCTTATGGCTGAAATAACCAGTTACAGTATTTGTGCCAAGTATATAAAACACTGTATTAATGGAAAATTTGGTAAATATCCGAATATACTACTTGTCATATAAAACGATTTATGCCTTAAGTTATTAAATAAAACATATTATTATCTTATTTAACGATTTAAACTTCGCCATTAATCCACATGAATGATATCGCTTCCCAGGACGATTTTGAATTCTTTCAGAATGTCGTCCGCTGTTTGACCGGCAGTCTGGATCTTTCCAAATCGATGGTTGAGGTTTTCAACTATTTAAAAGATCACTATCCCATCAATGCCATCTCCCTTCACCAATACTCAAAACAGCTCAAGGCGCTGAAGCTTCTGTTTCTGGTCACACGCAGCAATTTTCAATATGTTGAAACCATACTCCCGCTGTCAGAATCGGATATTGAATATCTGGATGAGCATGAAAGCAGGGAGAACTCCGTGGATGTCTCTTCTGAATCTGGTACTGATATCGCGAACAGGCACCGGAAGGCCATCTCTCATTTGCTGCCTTATCGTCCCAGTAACTATCTGGTTGCCATCATGAAATCAGGAAAGGAAGTGGTTGGCCATCTCTGCCTCATCGGTTCCGGACAGGTGGTGTATAATGAGGTCCAGATAAAACGGATGCACTACCTGATCAACCCTTTCACACTGGCTATGTCCAATATGCTTCAATTCAAACGGACCATGGAGTTTCAACAGAGGCTTTTCGATGAGAAGAACAGTCTTGAACGAACCCTTCATCAATTACAGGGTAGTCCCATTATCGGCATCCGTGGCGGAATGCGAAAAACAATGGAGGTGGTCCGGCAACTCCAAGGTAAAGAAACTCCGGCTTTAATTCTGGGGGAAACCGGCACTGGAAAGGAACTGATTGCCGATGAAATTCAGAGGATTTCACCTCGTAAAGACAAACCATTTATCAAGGTTAATTGTGGAGCAATTCCAGACAATCTCATTGACAGTGAATTGTTCGGATATGAAAAAGGAGCTTTCACAGGGGCAGTGCAAAGTCATTCGGGGCGTTTTGAACAGGCTGACGGTGGGACTTTGTTCCTGGATGAAATCGGGGAACTTCCACTCCAGGCCCAGGTAAGATTTCTTCGCGTATTGCAAAATGGTGTCATTGAGCGCATCGGGGGTAAACAATCCAAATCAATTAATGTGCGTGTCATTGCGGCCACAAACAGAGACCTTGGACAAATGATTAAGAAGGGTACTTTCAGAGAAGATCTTTATTACCGACTCTATGTCTTCCCAATCTATCTTCCGCCTTTGCGAGATCGCGTCCAGGATATTCCCTTTTTTTTAAGGCATTTTGTTAATCAGTCCTGTGCCCGACTAAACATCAAAGAACCGCCGGTTTTTCACAGTGATCTGATTGATCACCTGAAAGAATATACCTGGCCGGGAAATGTCCGTGAACTTGAAAACCTTGTGGAGCGTGCGGTCATCCTTTCTTCCGACGGGCTGCTTCATATTGAGGATCTGATTCCGACATCCCATGCAGCCAACGAAAATTCAAACATGGAATCTCCCCAAGCACTTGAAGAATTGATTGATGAACGTATTAAAAGGATATTGACAGGCAATGAACAATACGCTTTTCGGGAGTTATCAAAGGATATAGGAGAATCAATTGAAACACCCAATCCTCTGAAACCTCTGGATGAGACAATTCAGGAAGCCATCGAGGCGGCCCTGATGCAATGCAGGGGGAAAGTTAGCGGAAGTAACGGAGCAGCCAGACTTCTTGGCCTGAATCCGTCAACCCTGAGAAATAAGATGCGAAAGTCTGGAATTTATCCAATTAAACGGGTTCCTTGACAAAAACAGGATTAAAATTGAAACAGGAACGTTTATTTTCTCAAAAATCTTCGGTTAGAGTTAATATCCAGCAGTAGCGCAAATAAAATGTGTGAGATTAAACAATGGAAATTGCAATCATTGGAGGAGGAGCCGCTGGTTTTTTTTCGGCGATTACAGCAGCTGAAAACTATGCGGATGCAAATGTTGTTATTTTTGAAAAGTCAAACAGACTCTTGGGTAAGGTAAAAATTTCAGGGGGAGGAAGATGCAATGTTACCAATGGTTGCACATCCATAAAGGAACTCGTTGATGCGTATCCCAGAGGAGGGAATGCTTTAAAAAAGGCCTTTCGAATCTTTAATACCAAACATGCGATGCAGTGGTTTGAGTCGAGAGGCGTTCCTTTAATAATTCAAGATGATAACTGTGTTTTCCCAAAATCTCAAAATTCACAAAGTATCGTTGATTGCTTTTTAAACGAAACAAAAAGACTACGGGTTAAAATTGAGGTAGAGAGGGGTATTAAAGCTATAAAACAGATTAATGAGAAGCTGGAACTCCATTTTATTGGAAAAGGTGTTCCGCCGAGAATGTTTGATAAGGTCATTGTCGCAACTGGCGGCTGTCCAAAAAAAGAGGGATTGGAATGGCTTGAAAAGTTAAATCATAAGATAGAGAAACCTGTTCCTTCATTATTCACATTTAATATGCCAACGGAATCGATCACCAACCTAATGGGGATCGTTGTAGAAAAAACAATGGTAAGTATCCAGGGAACAAAACTTAAATCTGTAGGTCCATTGCTTGTGACGCATTGGGGAATGAGTGGCCCGGCAATCTTAAAACTGTCCGCTTTTGGAGCCAGGTTACTAAATGAAAAAGGATATGAATTTAAGGTTCAGGTGAATTGGGTTAATGAACCTAACACTTCGACAGTTAAGGATAAGCTCGAGGGTATCGTTATTAAACAGACAAATAAAATCCTTTCAAACGTTAGACCTTATTTTCTGCCTGAAAGATTGTGGAGCTATTTGCTTGAGAAGAGTGATTTATCAGCCAAAAAAAAGTGGGGAGAACTCGGAAAGAAGGGAATGAATAAATTGGTAAGTGTGCTAACCAACGATGTCTATTCGGTGAACGGAAAAACATCATTTAGAGAAGAGTTTGTGACCTGCGGCGGGGTGAGTTGGAAAAGTATTAATGTTAAGACCTATGCCGGCAAATGACGGTTGGATCTTTGGATTAGTTTGATATTGTTGTTAAATCGTATTCCAGACACCTGTATTTATCAAGTATATGTTTTGTCAAATCGGTCACATTTTGAATAATTCCTGGTAAATGACTTAAAA
>JAHJRI010000258.1 GCA_018830885.1 bacterium
AGGGTTAGATTGATCTCTTTCAGTTCCGTATGAGGACAAGCAACCAATCAACCCAACCGTATGGCGAATACACCCCTGAATCGCAGTTCCGATCTGCAGCCTGCCGCGACATCCCTGTTCGACGGCAGTGCTTTTCCCGCGAACACTTTCAACGAGGCGTTCAGTGCGCCGGGAGTGCCCCGTAGTCACTGGCAGCTGCTCGTCGACAGCCTGAATACTGCGGGTGTCAACGGACTCCGGCGACGACAGGAGCGCGTCACGCGGATGCGCCATGAGGACGGGGCAACGTTCAATCTTTTCAAAGACTTTAATGAGCGGGCAGCCGCCTGGGAACTGGATGTCATCCCGATGCCGCTGCCGGCAGGTGAATGGGCTGTCCTGGAGAACGGCCTGATTCAACGGGCACGGTTGCTGGAAAAGATCCTGGCGGATATTTATGGGGCTCAGAATCTGATACCAACAGGTCAGATTCCGGCGGAGATGATTTTTGACAATCCCAATTTCCTGCGCCCCAGCCATGGGATTCAGCCCAACGGAAACCGTTTTCTGGGGTTCTATGCAGCGGATATCTACCGGGGTGCAGACGGACGTTTCCGGGTCTACAGGGATTATGGCGCCAGTCCGGCAGGACTGGGCTACGCATTGGAAAACCGGGTGGTCATCTCCCGGATGTTTGCCAAATTCTATCAGCGAAACCAGATTCGTCGTCTGGCCCCTTTCTTCCAGGCATTCCACCAGAATCTGATCCGACGGGCCTCGCTGCAAAAGGAAGATCCGGGAATTGTGCTGCTTTCTCCCGGGCCGGAAAGCCGGTTTTACTTTGAACACGCCTTTCTTTCCCGCTATCTGAACTACCCGCTGGTGGAGGGACAGGATCTGACCGTGCGAGATGGTGAGGTGTTCCTGAAGAAACTGACCGGTCTGGAACCTGTGGGAGCCATCTTCCGTCACATCAAGGACCAGAACAGCGATCCCTTCGCCCTGAGGAACCAAACCGCCACCGGTGTCGCTGGGTTGATGCAGGTCGCACGGGATCAGACCATCGATATTGTCAATCCCATCGGCAGCGGATTTGTCGACACGCCTGCCCTGCCGACGCTACTGCCGGAACTCTGCCGCCAGATAATGGGTGAAAACCTGCTGCTGGAGAACCACCCCCGCTGGTGGTGCCAGTCCGCCGAAAGCAGGAACCATGTACTGGCCAATCTGACCCGTTTGACGTTCGGACCCGCCATGGATCGCTCCGCAGCCATCAACCACCTGGGCGATATGAGACGGGCGATTGAGGAATCCCCCCACCGGTTTGTCGCGCAGGAACCCCTGTATCCGGCAACGGTTCCCACATGGGGTCAACAGGGTGTCCGCAACTGCCCCGCCATGATGCGGGTGTTTGTCTGCGCCACCGAGCAGGGATTCTGCGTGATGCCGGGAGGACTGGGGCTGTTCGCTGACGATCCGGCTGTTTTGGCGGAGGGCAGTCTGGATCGACAGCAGAGTAAGGATATCTGGGTATTTTCCGACCAGCCCGTGGAACCCGTCAGCCTGATGAAAGACGTGCGGACCATATCCGAGTTCAGACGCAGCAATGATTTGCCCAGTCGAATCGCGGACCATCTGCTCTGGCTGGGTCGTTACCTGGAACGGGCAGAAGCCCGTGTCCGACTCCTGCGCTCTGTTTTCCGCCGGCTTTCGGGTGAAGACCACTTGAGCGATATCCCCGAAATGTCGTTTCTGTTGAAACTGCTCAGGGCAGAGAATATCATCCCCCCGGCAACAGCCAGTGTTGACGGCAACCTCCGGTTTCAGGAGCTGTCGGACCACCTGTTCAAAGCCCTCTACCCGCAGGTTCGAATGGAAAGCATCGCCACGGTTCTTGAGCAGGTCCAGGGTGCGGCCAGGCATGTGCGGGACTGGTTCTCCATTGAAACCTGGCGGGTCATCAACCGCCTGGAGGTCCTGGATGAAGATGCGCTGGATGATCCCCTCGATTTTCTGGACGATACCCTGCTTGCCCTCAGCGCATTCAGCGGCCTGGCCCAGGAAAGTATCACCCGCGGATTGGGATGGCGGTTTATGGATATGGGTCGCCGGATTGAACGGGCCCTGAACCTGACCAACCTGCTCCGGGTCGGGATTTCCCAGTCCGGCCGGGAAAGACGCAGTGACCTGGAAGCGATTCTGGAAGTGGCCGCCAGCATCATGACCTACCGGTCCCGTTATCGAAAAACATTTCAACTGCCCCAGGTGCTGGACCTGCTGCTGTTGGACGAAACCAACCCCAAATCCCTGGCCTTTCAGTGCAGTCGACTGTCTTCCCATGTGGAGAACCTGCCCCGCCAGACAGACCGGCGTTTTGCCAGTCCCGAGGAACGCCTGGCCCTGGAAATGTTGACCTCTGTCCGTCTGCTGGATCTCACGCGGCTCGGTGTGATGAAAAGCGATGCACAGAATCAGACGCTCATGGCTTTTCTTGAATCCATAGCCGGTCGCCTCAAGGATTTCTCCCAGGAGATCAGCGCCCAATACCTGAGCAGGGTCCCGACGACACCCCATTTTTCAGTGATTTCTGGAGACACTCGGAGATGAACTACCGCATCACCCATAAAACGACCTACACCTATTCGGAACAGGCTTCGATTTCGCAGAACGAGCTGTTCCTGCATCCCCGCGGAACCGCCACCCAGAGTGTCACTCAAAGCGACCTGGGAATTCTGCCGACCCCCCAGTACATGCGCCAGCGAACGGATTACTTTGGCAATATAACCGATGTGTTTATGGTTCAGCAGCCCCACAGTCAATTAACCATGACCGTTACCAGCCTGGTGGGAACCACCGTGCCGGCAACGCCCCTGCCCTCCGGGACGATGCCCTGGGAGACCGTTGTCCCGCGGCTGATTGCCCATGCGCAACCGGGGGAGCTGGATGCCTATCAGTTTGTTTTTGTCAGCCCCCTGACCCTCATCAATCCCGACATCAGGGACTATGCGCGGGTCTCCTTTCCCTCCGGGATACCGGTGCTGGAAGGGGCCATGGATCTGATGCGACGTATCTTTACCGAATTCAGCTATGACAAATCGGCCACCACGGTGGACACACCGGTCGCGCAGTTGCTGGCCGAAAAGAAGGGTGTCTGCCAGGATTTTGCCCATTTCGGGATCAGTTGCCTGCGCTCGCTGGGGATGGCAGCCCGGTATGTCAGCGGATATATGGAAACCCTGCCGCCTCCGGGAAAACCAAAATTGATTGGCGCCGACGCCTCCCATGCCTGGCTCTCCGTGTTTATTCCGGATGCGGGCTGGGTGGATCTGGACCCCACCAACAACCTCATCCCCGGGGAGCGGCACATCACCGTCGCCTGGGGCCGGGACTACGGCGATGTGACCCCGGTCAAGGGCGTGGTCATGGGGGGCGGGACCCACACCCTGTCCGTGATGGTGGATGTATCCGCGCTCTCATAGATCCGTGCGCACACCGGCAACAGATTGCCCGGGGAAGGCCTGACCGCTTTTTCGGCTCCCGGGTGTTAAAAAGGAGCATGCGTTAATCACCTCCTGCCATTGATCACTATGGGTTTGTCTATTCTGAAGTTTTCAGCTTTTCCAGTCCTGCTGATCGGGTCACCCCTGCTGGGGGTGTTTCTGGCCGGCTATCCCGTGGGCAGATACCTGGAATTCCCGCCACGGACGCGGTTTATCCCGAAAATGGCCTTCTCCTGGCCGGTATTTGTCAGCCTGTGTCTGATCCTTTTTTTTACACTCTATCCGTTGATCAAACACGGGTTTCAGTCCTATCGTCCCGCAGCGGTAACCCGCTCCAAACAATATGCGTTTCCCTGGTGGGGAACCCTGGGACTGGGGATGGGCAGCATTTTCTGGGTCCTGGCCTGGACCCGTTTCCACTGGTTTTCACTGTTCCAGGCCCACACCTTTGCGCCGCTCTGGTTATGCTATATACTGGTTATCAACGCGCTGACCTGCAGACGCGCCGGCAGCTGCATTATCCTGCGGCGACCGTTGCGGTTTCTGTCCCTCTTTCCTGTCAGTGCCGGTTTCTGGTGGTTTTTCGAGTATCTCAACCGGTTCGTCCAGAACTGGTATTATGTTGAAGAACACTACAGTCCCTGGCAATACGGGTTGCTGGCGAGCGTATCCTTTTCGACTGTCATTCCGGCCGTGATTTCCACCCGGGAGTGGCTGCTCAGTCATGACCGGTTCAAAAAAGGATTTCAAACCTTCATCCGGATCCGCCCCGGGTATCCCGGGACGATGGCTTTGGCAACATTGGGGATATCAACCGGTGGACTGCTGGCGATCGGCCTTTTGCCTGATTTCATCTTCCCGTTGATCTGGGTGGCACCATTGCTGATGATTGTCTCGTTGCAGGCATTGACAAACAGGCCCCATATACTCTCTGATATCAGGATGGGCGACTGGAGCCTGGTGGTCAGCTCGGCCCTGGCGGCCCTGATCTGTGGTTTTTTCTGGGAAATGTGGAATTTCTGCAGTCTGGCAAAATGGCACTATGACATTCCCTGGGTACACCGGTTTTTGATTTTCGAGATGCCGATACTGGGATATGCCGGCTACCTGCCCTTCGGACTGGAATGTGCCGCCGTCTATCAACTGGTTTTGAATAAAGGGCATCTTGATTAACTGAAACTCAGTCAGCATCAAAAGGTTGGTGTTTCAAGAACCCCGGAAGTCATGGACAGCTTCCAGGAACTCCAGGGATGGACTCGTGGGTTTCTTGAAAGATCAACCCTTTGGTGCGGTAAGTTCGATAATTTTAATTGATCAAGGTGCCCTAAAGGGATTCGAAGCCAGGATAGCGACCGGTATCCACCAGACCAGGCACCAGCGGGACGTGAGTCCTGAACCCGATCGAGCCAGACTGTCAACCAGTGATTGTATATGATAACCAAAACGATATTCAAGCCGTTCGAGCCTCAATTTAATACGATTCGCCGCTTCCTGCCAGCCATTGCCTTTTTTCTGGGTTTCACCTGGGATTCGTTCAACATGGGGCGGCATGTCTCTTTTTTCAGCCTCCTGGTTCTAACCTCCTATTACTTCGGCGCCAGCATCATCCTCATTATTCTGGTTCGGGAGGTCAAACCCCGCTGGAAAACCTGGCTGGACTTCCTGGTACGGTTCTTTTTCGGTGGCCTGTTCAGTGCCCTGGTGGTTTTCTATTTCAAGAGCTCCGGTTCCCTGTACACCTTTTTGGTGGTGGTCGGTCTGGCTGTGTTGCTGGTTGCAAACGAGTTTCTGGCGAAAAAATACGGAAATCGCGCCCTGGACTGGGCTCTATTTGCTATCTGCGGCACCATGTATCTCAATTTTCTGATCCCTCATATCGCCCATTCCATTGAGGCCATCTGGTTTTATCTCAGCTGCGTGGTGAGCCTGGTCCTGGTCTTTGTGATTCATCATATTGCCACGATGCGGCAGCGGGGCGACATGCCTCTTTCTGGTATTTATATATATTATATCAAAGAATTGCGAATGTTTGCCCCCACTTTCGGTGTTATTTTCCTGCTGGTGGTCCTGTACTGGTTCCAGCTTATTCCACCCGTCCCGCTGGTATTGAAGGAAAGTTATATCTGCAAGGATTTCAGCAGCGAGAACGATATCTATCGGTGTCGGATTGAAAAGCAGGACTTCTGGCAGACCGTCGGTATCACCCAGGAGGTCATTCATTTTAAGGAAGGGCAAAAGATATATAACCTGAGCGCGATATTTGCACCGACCCGGATAGCCGTTAACCTGGAACAGCGGTGGTGGTTCTGGGATGAAGGAAAGCGTCTCTGGCTGTCCAGGGGAGTCATTAATCTCCCCATGGTAGGGGGTCGCAAGCAGGGCTGGCGTACTTTCAGCTATATTCAAACGGCAGTCAGGAAGGGTCGCTGGAAAGTGGAAACGGCTTTACAGAACGGTGCCATCCTGGCGGATTATTATTTTACGGCTGAGGAGCAGCTGGATCCGGAGCTTCCGACGCAGATTGTTACAATAAACTAACCGTGTTCGAGTTCAGACAAAGTCAAACGATTTTTCTGCTCATTTCACCGAGCTAATTTTATTTCCATAGAAAAACGTCAAAGGGACAATGTCGACATAACCAGCGAACAATCAAACCTTTCTGGATCGATGACCCCCCAAATGATCAACCGCACGCCGCCCAGGTTTTCCACGCGGTACAAAAAATGGTCCCCCGGGGATGCGATAAACATGAAGTTCACAGGGATTTTCCATTCCTTTGACAGTTTCTGGATCAATTCGGGTCCAAATACCCCCTCGACAATCAGACTTTCAATGTCAACTTCCGGATACTCTTCATTGATAATCTGGACAACCCTTTTGAATTTATCAATAAATTCTGCCTCATCTTTCTTTGATGGATCGGCAACATGCACGATTTTGAGGCTTCTGGTATGCTCATTCTGCTTGATATAGAGCAGTACCTTGTTCAGAATGACAATGCTGTCCCGTTTGGCAAAATAGACAAATTTCTGTGAATTGATCGCATGTATCAAATTATTGAGTTTATTGCTGATTTTTAGAAGCCAGGATTCGATATGATTTTATGATTGTCTCAGCGGCCTTCAGGCCATCGATACCGGCACTGACGATACCGCCGGCATAGCCGGCGCCTTCTCCACAGGGAATCAGGCCATAAACCCCCGTTGAATACCCCTCCCTGTTTCGGGTGATCCGTATCGGACTGGAGCTCCTGGTTTCGGCGGCATAGAGCAGGACCTCATCATAGACGCTCACCGACAGCTGCTGAAGCATTCTGGGGATCGCATGGGCAAGGGTATCACAGATGACGGCGGGAAGGATTTTTCGGATATCTGCCGGCACGGCCCGCTGCACCGATCGCTTCACCGGCAATTCTGCAGATACGGTTCCGGCCAGAAAATCGCTCAAGCGACAGGCCGGCAATCCATAGTCCGCCCCACCCGCATGAAAGGCCGCCCGTTCAATTGTCTCCTGAAATTTGTAACCGTCCAGGACGGCCGGGTCATCGTCCGGGGTTGCCGGAATATCGTCAGGACGCACCGGAGCCAGAAACGCGGCATTACCGAATTCCGTATCCCGCCGGGAAAAACTCATCCCATTGGTTGTCAGCATGCCACGGGAAGAGGCGCACGCGAATACAATGCCACCGGGACACATGCAAAAGGTATAACATGGGCGAAATCCCATTTCCTCTTTTCGCGTCAGTTTAAAACTGGCCGCGCCCAGCCGCGGATGGGAGGCCCACTGTCTCCATTGGGCATGATTGATCACGCTCTGGGGCAACTCAAGCCGCACACCGATGGCAAAAGGCTTGCCTTCCAGGGGAACATCCCCCGCAGCAAACATCCGGTAAATATCCCGGGCGCTGTGTCCGGTGGCAACCACACAATGATCGGCCGGGATCCGGGTTCCGTTCACCGTGATCGAGGCCAGCGCACCCGATTTAACTTCGATCTGATCCATCCGGTGGTTAAAATGAACCTCCCCCCCCATTTCGATCATGTGGTGGCGCAACCGGGGAACGATCTCGGCAAGCTGATCACTCCCCAGATGCGGTTCGGCATCGATGAGAATATCAGCGGGGGCACCACAGCGGACCAGTGTTTCCAGAAAACGCCTGAGACGGGGTCGATCCTTGCTGCGTGAGGTGAGTTTGCCGTCGGAAAAGAGACCCGCGCCCCCTTCTCCAAAAAGCGCATTGCTCTCCTCATTCAGAACACCGCCGGACCAGAAGGCTTGAACGCTTTTTCTGCGCTCTGCAACCGCCTCCCCTCTCTCGTACAGCACCGGATGCAATCCTGCTTCCGCCAGAGCAACCGCAGCCATCAGTCCTGCCGGTCCGGCTCCGACAACGGCCGGCCTGGGACGATGATTCACCTGAATGGCCGGGTCCGTCTGCGCCGGTTCCGGTTGATCGAAACTGACAATCTCCAGCAGTTTTCGATGGCGTTTATCAATGCTCTTCTCCGGCAGGTTCAGTTGGACCGATAACACAAAGAAAGGGGCCCTGGTTTTATTGCGGGCATCAATCGATCGCCGAATAACGACCAGATTGGTGATAGCGCCGGTAGGACACCGCAGGTGTTTCCCAACGATGTCTGGCAGCTCGTCCTCCTGGTAATCCAGGGGCACTTTGATTTGATGGATTCGAACCAGCATGGAATATTCTGCAGATAGTTGGACCGGGTTGACAACAGTGATTGGTTGACATCGGGCCCAGTGTACCGTTTAAATCTCATTCCTGTACAGGCTTAAGGGCCCCTTGATCAACTAAAAATACCGAAATGCACCAAAGGGGTGGTGTTTCCTGGTCGGGAACGGAACCTGAAAAAGGCAGGGCAGGGTTCTGCTGGGGTCAGAAGAGAGGCGCCGGAAATATCCGACGTTTCAAATAGATGGTTCAAACGGGAGGTCCTGCTTGAATGGAATCTGGAAACTCAATACCGCGCCACCCGTCCGCCGGCTCTCGGCCCAGATTCGTCCCTGGTGATACTCGATGATTTTTTTTGAAATCGACAGCCCGAGCCCTGTCCCTCCGGCCCCGCTTTTATTCTTGCTGCTTTGCACAAACTGATCAAAGATACTCTCCAGTTCCCCTTCTGGAATACCGATGCCATTGTCGGTCACTGTCAGCTGCAGCCAGCTACCCTCCTGACGGATGACTATTTTGATCCGACCGCCCTGTTTTGAAAACTTGATGGCATTCCCCAGCAGGTTTCTGATGACCTGCCCGATTTTTTCAGCATCGAAAACGGTGGTATCATCAAAATCGGGATGGATATAATCGATCTTTATTTTCCTTTCATGAATAACCGCATACAGTTCGTTGATTATGATCATCACAACCGTCGACAGCTTTTCAGGCCTAAAATCAAAATCCGTCGTCCCCGATTCAAGCTTGGATATATCCAGCAGGTCATTTAAAAAACGCATCAGTCTGGCGCCGCTGAACTGAATCTCCTCAAAGTACTGGTGGATTTTTTCCCTGCTCAATTCACCGCATCTGTCGGTCCCGAGTCTGGCAAAGCCGAGGATTCCCTGCATCGGGGTTCTGAGCTCATGAGAGACATTGGCCAGGAATTCGGATTTCAGTTTGCTGGCAACTTCAGCCTGTTCCTTGGCAAATTTGAGTTGGGCCTCGGTCTCTTTCTGCTTGGAAATGTCCCGGGCAATGGCTTGAATGCCGTACACCTTTCCATCCTTATAAAGGAGTGCCCCGATCGACTCCACCCAAATGAATCCGCCACCATGCTTGCGCAGCCTGAACTGGGCAGGTCTGCTCTGTGTGCCGCTTTTCAGTATTTCCTGCAAAACGTTGCGGGCCCTGACCAGTTGCTGTGGATCCAGGAGCGAAATAAAATTGATGGTTCGTATGTCTACATCTGAATACCCCAGCATCTTTAATGCTGCTGGATTGGCATCTATCCCGTTTCCTTCCAGATCGCTTATATACACAGCATCCTGCAGTCGATCAAACAGCGCGATGTAGCGTTCGTTACTTTCAAGCAACGCACTCTCTGAGTGTTTCCGATCTGTAACATCCGTCAGAAATACCAGGCCGGCAGGTTTCTGGTTCCATTCAATATTGACCGCCTTGATTTCGACCCAGAGGATGCGACCATCTTTGGTGATAATGCGATGGCAATAGACATCCAGAACGTTCTCGCCATTGAACCGTCGTATCCGGTTCCTGTTGATCAGGTCCCTGTCTTCCGGATAGACCGTCTCATCGGTGGGCAGGCGGCTCAGTTCGGCCTCCGTATAGCCGAATAGCCGGACCGCTTCCGGATTGAAATACTGAAACCGGCCATCCTGAATCACACAGATCGCCTCAATCGCGAACTGTACGACATTGCGATATTTTTCCTCACTGTCCCGAAGGGCTGCTTCGGTTTGCTTCCGCCCGGAGATATCACGAATGGTCCCCTGAAGCAGGACACGATCACCCAATGCCAGCCGGGTCGCCAGCACGGTTGCTGGAAACGCGGTGCCATCGACCCGGCAGTGTGTCCATTCAAAAAAACAGGAGCCGTCTCTCAGCGCTTTATCGATGGTCGTCTTTGCTTTTACCGCGGAACTATTCCCATCAGGCTGATATTCCGGAGAAAGAGCAACCGGATCCAGTTTCAGAAAGGCCTCTTTGGATGGAATCCCAAACAGCTCCAGAGTGGCCTGATTGCAATCCACATAACCCGATTCGGGATCCAGGACAAGAATGGCGTCTCTTGATGATTCAAAGAGTACCCTGTACTTTTCCTCACTCTGCCGCAGCTCTTCTTCCGCCTGTTTCCGTCGGCTGATGTCGTAGTGTTGAAGAGCGGCATATTTCAGATCACCGTTGCTGTCCAGGATCGGGTACCCGAATACCTCTAGAAAAATCTTTCCTCCTCTGGTGGTGATCACGCCTGTCGAGCGGGAAGCGACATCAATATCAAACCATGTCTCCCAGGTTTTTGTTTTCTTGTCGTCAAAAACCTCCTTCAGCAATGGAACGAGACCGGCGTCGATTGCTGCCTGATCGTGAAACACGTTGTACATTCCCGCCGTAATCCCTTTCTCCACGCCAAACATGTTGCAGAATGCGTGGTTGACATGGGTGATATAGCCATCCGGATCATACAGACACGTGCTGGTGGATGACTGTTCAAACATCTGGGAAAAGTAATGGCTACTGTCTGATATCTCTTTTTGCCGTTTCGACATTCCTTGTTTGTAACTACCGGTTTGGATACGCAGCCTATCCTCAGCCGTTTTAATCCGCAGCATCGATCTTATCTGGGCGATCAGTTCTGAATGATCGACCGGTCTGTTTATAAATGCATCAACACCGGCTTCCAGGGCTTCCGCCTTGCAGCTGGCACTTGATTGGGCCGATGCCAGCATGATCAGCGGGATATGCCGGGTAACATCATCCGTCTTCAGTGTTCTGCAGATCCCGATGCCATCTTTTTCCAGCGGGTCGAAATCCAACAGGATCAAGTCCAGGTCTACATCCAGAACCTCTCTGTAGGTTGAAACCCCGGTCGTGCTTGTCACTACCACGCCCGCTGGCATGAGATCCTGAATTAAGTCAGGTATCACCGGGATGCTGTCTTTTCTATCATCAATTACCAGAATTCTTGACATCGTTTGGTCCTTTCGGCTTAAGAAACAGTCTGCTCTGAATCCTTTAAGGTCAGGCTGTTTCGTGTTCCGCTTGAATAATATGTCCTGTGAAGTTTGACGGGAACAGGTCGCTTGTCGAGGGGATCTTTTTTAACTGATGACACGCCGGATTTACGGCTTCACCAGTGACGACGGTTCTTTACGATACCTGCAGTTGCAGGAATCTGTTGATCGAATGATCACCATAGATCTTGAAAGGATCCAATCCGCTTTTTATGAAAATATCCTTTTCCGTGTTCAAATCGATAAAGGTATTGTGGGTTAGCTCCTCATCATACGAATTCCGGGTAACGACAACCGATGGTCGATGCAGGCCGTTGTATGCTTTTTCGACAACAAAGGCCTGGGAGCCGTCGCTCAATTCAACCAGGGAGCCAACCGGATGCCAGCCCAGGGCCTCCCGAAAAGCGATCCAGACCCTGGGATCATACTCAATACCTGCAAGTTGATGGATATACTTCATGGCATCGGAGGGATGCCAGGACCGCTTGTAGGGCCGCCGCCCAACCAGTGCCTGAAACATGTCCACGATCGCCAGTAACCGGGTTTCCAGCAGCACCGAATCGTAGCTCTGGACTGCCGGATAACTGGTTGTCAGCAAAATATCATATTTAACATGGTGATAGCGGGCCATGTTGATGGCGATGTCCGGCATATTCAATTTGGACAGTAATTTTGCACCGTCGAGGGGGTGCTCCCGCAGCAGTGTCATTTCCGGTCCAAAGGTCTCAAATGCAACCCGGCTCTCTCTGATTCCCTCTGGCAACCAGATCTTGCCGATATCATGCAGAACCGCACTCAGCATGATTTCCGCATCGTTTTTGAAGTTGTTGACTATGCCGTTGGCCTCCACCCAGCGCAGGTAAGCAGTCAGGTATATCGCTCCCACATCAATGGAATGGGTGTATAGCTGGTCTCCCTTTTTCAGGGCGGCGATCACGCTGATGGCTTCGGCAGCGCCATTTTCAGCGATTCTGTTGATGTGCCCCACCAGATCGAAGGGGTTGATCTCTTCCTCGTCATTGCTGGAAAAAAGAGTCCTGAGAATATCGCTGATGGTGTCCCGAACCGCAATGTGTTCGCCAACCTTCCCGATAAATGCTTCCGTGCGGCGGATAGCCCCCAGGCGGATTTTTTGAAAAAGGGTCTTTTCAGTTGGCTTCCGTTTGACTTCAAAAGCCAGAAACCCCCGTTTTTTAAGCTCTTTTACCAGCTGCTTTCTGACAAAGGTCAGTTTCATCAGATTGATGGGAAACTGATACAGCCGCTTTAAGTGGTCGCCCGGCTCAATCTGGTCAACCGGTAGATTGATTTTCTGGCCTCCACGGGCAATTTCAGCCTGGGCGCCTTTGAAGTTGAGTTGAATCCAGGTGCATGTCTGTGGGACGAGCTTTTGATATGTGTTGCTGAACCGAACAAATGCAGTGATTATCATGCTTTCATCCAAGTCCAGAATGGAAACCGTTTCCGGCTTATCTATACCGGATTCAGCCATTCTGGCGATTGGCATATTTCCCGTTTTGAGAAGGGAGAACACATTGATCAGGGACGGTATCAGTCGATAGGGTGTCAAAGGAGTGTTGATGATTTCAACGATCCCACAATCTGCCGCCTTTTTTTTCAGCGAGGGATTGGCGTAGTGGCTTGCAAGAATCAGTTTTATGCCGGGTTTCAGTTTCCTGGCTTTTTTACAGAACTCCAACCCGTTCATACCCGGGAGTTTGAGGTTGCAGACTATGATGTCCCATAAAGGGCCATCCAGCAATGAAAGGGCCTCTTCAGCGGATTTGACAGCCGTAAACATCCGCGTGATATTTTTGAAATACGCCACCATCGCGCTGCGAACCGATGTTTCACCGTCCACCAACAGAATTCTTGACTTACCGAGGATACTGGTTTCTATATCATTCATCCCAGGTTCCGGAAACATGTTAAAATAGTATTTTATATCAATTTATTACAAATAATTATTCTGCGACTACACACGGCAGTCGTCAGATTTTTAGCGGGTTTGCCAAAGGATATGGCTCAACCCCAGATTTTCAATCAGATTCATGGTTTCCTTTGGCAACTGTACCGCCTTTGCCGTGGTAA